>NZ_JAWJTF010000084.1:0-43463 GCF_048836525.1 Nostoc sp. CALU 546 | reverse complement strand
GTCCTTTATGAAATTTGAGTGGTCTCTGAACTGATCTATTGACGTGTAAATAGCCTTATTTACCGTATAAACCACGATCCGTACAAGGGTGGGGTTTTTTGGAACTTCCAATTAAATCAAAACTGGTGTAAAAAAATTAACTATAGCCGTAGTCACATAGGTTAGGACATTTTGAAAACCCCAATGCTAGGAATAGTAATACTTTTACCTCCTGCCTCCTGCCTCCTGCCTCCTGCCTCCTGCCTCCTGCCTTCTACCTCCTGCCTCCTGCCTCCTGCCTCCTGCCTCCTGCTATAAAATGTGTTTGCCCTAACGTTAAAAATGTCAAATACCTTACTTCACACTTTCAACACCACTATTTTTTAAAACATCGCTCATGGTTGCACAATAATTTGGCAAGCCGAAACTATCGGGATTGATGGATTTTTCATAAGTAAAATGCCGATAGTTCATGCAAAACCGATCCCAAGCAGCCATCCGAATGCGGAACAGAATAATAATTAAATTAGCCAATGCTATAGATATGGGAATGCGAAAGTAAATCTTTTTTCCCAGATAAGCACAAACTTCTTTCACTGCTTGATTAGCAGTTAACTTTGCTTGACCTAAAACCAGCCGACGTGGTTGATCGTTTTCGGGAGGATGATCGATTAAATATTGCACGACGGTGGCAATATCTTGTGCGTGGATAAAGTGAAAACTACCATCTGCTTCTAAAAAGCGAATCACATTAATATATTTGGTAACTTCTGTAATACCAGATGTGACAGCAGAATAGGGTTTATTCGCATCACCGCCCAATACTACAGTGGGAAATACTGTGGTAATTTTGGGTGCGATCGCTAATTTTTCTTTTTTCTCTAAGCACTCATATTTAGAACGGATGTAATCTGTCCCAATTTCTCCGGCTTCTTTTAATGGTTGATTATACCGATCTAAAACGCTAGCTGTGGAAAAATAAATCACCTGCTGGCAACGTTCTGGATCTAGTAGTTCGAGCAACTCTAAAGTCTTAACGACATTAATATCAAATGTCTCATCACCACCCCAAGCTGTGGCTGTGAGTACCGCCGTATCAATTGTGGATAGCAAATCGGCAAACTGGCGAATATTTTGCATATCACCTTGTAAAATATTGATACCTGAACGTGCCTTAGTATCAATTTGCAGTTTGCTTGGGTTCCTAACTAGTAGATACAGTTCGTGATCTGTTTCTTTAATTAAGGCTTCTGTTAAATAATGACCTACACAACCACTTGCACCAGTTACTAAAATTCGCTTCTGGCTCATAGAAAATTTTTCAAAATTTAGGAGTTACAACTAAAGAGTTAAGAATAAAGTTAAAAGTTCCGAATCAGGAGTTATTAATAAAGTTAGGAGTTGGAAGTGAGGAGTTAAGAATAAAAGATAACTTTGCACCTCGTAACTGATAACTTTATAGTTTATAACTCCTGACTCATAACTCATAACTCATAAATCCTAATTCTTAACTCCTGCAAGATTAAGTTCCTTCGCCGTTTCAAAGAAGAAAGCGACATTTTCTTCGGGAGTTTCTGGTAATACACCGTGACCGAGATTGAGAATATGACCCCAATTACCAGCTTTGCGAACGGTATCGAGAATGCGATCGCGGATAAACTGTTTAGAGCCGAATAGCACGCCTGGGTCAAGATTTCCTTGAACTTTCATTTGTTTACCCAATCTGGCTCGTGCGTCTGCCATATCCACAGCCCAGTCTACACTGACAATATCAGCGCCAGATTGTCCCATTCTTTCCAACACACCGGCACTACCGCTAACTAGCAAAATCAAAGGTGTATCGGGGTGGGTTTGCTTGACTTGCTGGAAAACTCGCTGCTGATAGGGGAGAGCAAAGGTGTCATAATCTTGAGGACTCAATTGGCCCGCCCAAGAGTCGAACATTTGGATAACTTGAGCGCCAGAGTCAATTTGGTAACGGGCATAGATCGCGATCGCATCTGCTAATTTAGCTAACAGTTGATGCAATATCGTCGGATCTGAAAATGCCATGTTTTTGATGATGGAATAGGTTTTAGAACCTTTTCCTTCTACTGCATAAGCTGCTAACGTCCACGGCGCACCCACAAAGCCCAACACTGTTGACTTATCGCCTACTTCAGAACGTAGCGCTTGCAAAATTGTCTTGATAAATGGTAGAGCTGCTTCTGGTTCTAAGGGATGCAGAAGATCAATTTGTTCTTGAGTGCGGAGGGGTGAGTGAATGATTGGCCCCTTACCTTCGGCAATATCCATGTCAATGCCCAAACCAGGTAAGGGGGTGACAATATCAGAAAATAAAATTACTCCATCTGGTTGGAAGGCTTTCCACGGTTGCAAGGAAACTTCAATTGCTACTTCTGGAATTTCCGAGCGATCGCGAAACGAAGGATACTTATCTCTTAAGTCCCGATATGCTTTCATATATCGTCCCGCTTGTCGCATCATCCATACAGGGGGACGATCTACTACTTCACCACGAGCAGCCCGTAAGAGATGAGGAGTCGTTGAATAAACACCCATTTATTATTTCATCCTACTTTATGCCACTGTTTAGCTTATCATTCTGGGATTACGTTTTTCCATTAGATTATCAGGAAAAAGTGAGTGACTCCGCGCAGTGGCTTGATTCGCTCTTTATCAATTTTGAGGAAGTTAGTAAATTAATAAAGCATTATTTGCAATCTTTCTTTACAAAGTGTCCCCAATTGCAGGGATATCAGCGGATACCGATAAACAGTAATTACCGCCAGAATTGAAACGGAAAAATTAAAGAGTTTACAAAAAAGCTGTGGTAAACTAAATTTTTTGGTACGGAACATTTAGATAACTAGTACAAAAGACAAAAGTAAAAATCAAAGAAATTTGTATAGCAAACTTTTTACCCATTCCAGATGGTCAGTTAATTTTTGCCATCATAACGTACTATATATAGCAATCCTAAATGGGTTATCAACAAAAATATCCCCGACTTCTCGAAGAAGTGGGGGATCTAAACCTTTTAGTAGAGAGAAAATCAATTAAAGAAGAAGTCAGAATTCAGAATCAATGAGTGGGAGATTCAGACCCACCACTGATTGTTCGCGCTTGCGTCTCGTAGAGAAGACCACTCAATTTTCGATTTAGTGGGGGTATTAAACCATTTGATTCAGACGCGACTCGAAAATACTCGCTAACGCTGGAAAAATTTATCCTTTCACTGTCACTTTATGTCGTGAGCGTTTGAAGAGTGAAGTCATACCACAAGCACCTATTGCTAACACACCTAAGATCGCATTAGATTCGGGAACGCTCTGGGCTAGTCTATAGGCGTGATTATCTGTTTCAAAGGCAACACCATTTGAGCGCATCACAACCCGGTCAAAAGTTTCTCCTGTATCAGCTACAAGATTGATAAACATATTAGCTTGAGAGCTAGTCCAACTACCATTAGCTATAGCAGTTGGCACATCTGCACCACTAAAAGTTTTTAACTTCTGATCGCCTTTGTAAATGTCAACAAAGTTGTAATCATCTAATGAACCTGCATAAAAACCGAAGTAATTAACAGCTTCCTTGAAGTTAATATTGACAAAACCACTGTCGCCTGCAACATTACTACCTACTGGAGCAATTGTTAGAAATTTGGTGTTATCTCCATAAGGTGAGGCGTATTGACCAGATACGCTACCTTGAACAATGTTACTAGTAATATTAGAGTAAGTAACAAATCCATTAGGATCATTTGCTGTGCCATCGTCAAAGGTAACAGTTTTGGCATCAGCATAGCTAGAAAACGGGCCACTGTTGACTTGTAGAGTTACGGCACTAGCTGGATTTGCACTCATGATCACAGCAGTTGTTCCCAGTAGAGCCAAGGATAATTTTTGCAACATTATAGTTATAAACCTCAAAGAACACAAAGAGAATTAAGACTGAACTTTTATTGAAACCTAGCCATAAAAACTTGGTTTCCTGACTCCAACAACCTAGAAGAAAATCGCAAAGATTATTAGGTCTTTAAATATGACTTTTGTTGGGTACAACAAGCTCGAAGATGTAAGTTTATCTTGATGCTTTGTAATCCTATTTTGATTTTTTTAACCCGTAAAAGATACGGTGTATATACTAAAATATCTTTAAAGATTAAGTGAAGTTCTGGTGCAATTTTAGTAAGCAGCACAAACGCATCTAAATTACTCTTGATTGCAACCAAGGTTAAGAAGCAACAAAAAAATCACTATTTCTCGTTTGGTTTAGTTTCCAAGACTCAAAGCGATGTCTACGACAGGCTACCCCTAAACCTTTAGCAAAAAGTATAAGTTAATGAGATTAATTTGGAATCTATTGATAATAGACTGCTGTTATTGACATAAAATGTCCATCTTGGGGAGTGGGGAATGCAAAATAGGGACTGGCGAGTAAGAAATAGGGTAAAACAAGAATCAATATTTAATTGAGGATTGGGCATTGGGCATTAGTTATTCTCCCCCTGCTCCCCTATCTCCCTGATATCCCTATTCCCTCACTCCCCTAACTTCCTATGCAAACTGACTCTAACAGTCCCGATCGTATTGCATCTGCTAATAATGAGCCTAATCTAGGAAAGTTTTTGATTCCGCGATCGCAGCGACAGCAGTTCTTTATTCAGTTTACCTTAATGACCCTCATCGGATGGGTTGTGGGTGGCGTTGCCAGTATCGCCTTAGAGAAAATTATTCTTCAAAGTCTCTCATCTAGCGTTGCTATCCAACCACAAAGCTGGAGCATTTTGGTCAGAAGTCTCAGTAACGTTGTATTTGCCGTGATTTTTGCTGCTGACCAGAGCCTTGTTCTTTACCGATATTTACCAGGTTTGCAGTGGCTATTTGCTACTACCGTTGGTTGGCTGATTGCCAACGGCGTTTCTACAGCCTGGATTAACTACATTTCAACTATTGCCTCATCATCTCCTGAAGATACTTTGATTTTAGGATTTTTGTCTGCGATCGCATATATAATTTCTGGAATTTGGCTAGGTATTTGCCAATGGCTGGTATTGAGGCGATATACAGCCGGCATTTGGTGGTGGAATTTTTTACCCTCAATCTCTTTTTTATTAATTACTATTTTGGTTTGGTTGCTTTTTGTTATGCAAAATTTGATTCCAGAAACCTACCGAACTCCCATATTATATTGGAGTGGACAAGGACTTACTGCTATAATTTTGGGAGCCATCCCAGCAATTGGTTTGTGTACATTGAAAAGAAATGTACATCGTAAAACTGAAGTTTCTGCATGACCAAATAATTCGTAATTTCTAATTAATTCTCTTTTCAGAGCAACAAACTTTAGTTTTGGAAAACAAAAACCCTACGAATTACGTTAGCGCCGCGGTAGCAAGTCCGCGTACTCTGTAAGAGTTGCAAGCTACGCTTTTAGCGTCTCGTAGAGAGCGTCATTACGAATTACGAATTACGAATTATTAATTACTGTCCCAAATAGTTTCTAAACGCTCTTGTGCTATTTTGAGTGCTTTTTCCGGAGACTCACCTAACAATGTCGCCTCTATAGCTCGACCAAGACTGTCAGAAAGACGACTATATCCAGCAATAATCGGTCGAGCGCCAGCCAGAGGAATTTGTTCCATAAACACTTTTAACCAAGGTTTTTGGTTGATGAATTGCTGATAAGCTTCACTTTGTGCAGCTTTGAGATTAACTGGTAAAAACCCAGTGCCGATACTCCATTCTTTTTGGAATTCTTCACTCAAAACATATTCTAAAAACTTGAGTGCAGCTTTCTCTCTGGCTGCTGTAGTCTTCATCACATATAGATTTCCGCCACCTGTCACTGTAGCTTGACCAACATTTCCAGGTATGGGAAATGCGTCGTAATCAACTGTAGATTTAGTGATATAAGTCCAAGGGCCTGTAATTTGCATAGCAACGCGACCTGCAATAAAAGCATCCTCTTCATAACCTCGTTCTGGAGAAGAAAGCATTGCTGAACCATCTTTTAATAGCTGTTGCCAGAATTGTAAGGCTTTCAGCGCTCCAGGGTTCGTTAAATCCGGCTGCTTATTTTTTAATACTTCTCCCCCAGCACTCAATAAAAAAGGAAACCAGCTAAAAACAGTCCATTCTTGCTTTCCTAAAGGCAGTACAATTCCGTATTGTTCCGGTCGATTGTCGCCATTGCGGTCTATCGTTAATTTTTTGGCAACTTCCCTCAATTCTTCCCAAGTCTTAGGTGTTTGCGTAATTCCCGCAGCTTCAAAAAGTTTAGGTCTGTAAAAAATGCCTATATTGCTGGTGTATAACGGGGCTGACCAAAGATGACCATCTAATTTCAATTCTTCAAGTAAGTTAGGGCTGATTTCTGACTTTATGGGCAATTTTTCCAACCAATCTTCTAAAGGTATAATTGCCCTTAAATCTGCCAACTGACCTGTAATTTGCGGATAAAATGCCAGGATATCTGGAGGTGCATTACCCACAACCGCTGTTAATATTTTTGGCAATTGGGGTTGAGCTAAAAAGACAGATTCTACCTTGATATCAGGATGAGTCTGATTAAATTTGTCTACTAATTTTTCAAACACATCTCGATTAGCAGGGGGATTGATAGCTTGCCATAGGGTTAAATGAATTACTCCATCATCTTTCTGTCCTATTCCCTGACAACCAGATAAAAATATAAGAAACGAACTTAGGACAACCCCTAGAAGTAACATCTGCCAAATAGAAGTAATAACCCGGCGAAAATAATGGCTTATTTGGGATAGAAAAAGGATAATTTTCATTCCAGGTAGTTAATTAAATTAAGAAATATTCTCTAAAACACTTTTAGTAATGCTAGTTTCTGCTCTTGTGTAAATATAGGTTTCAGGTTCGGTTATTTTTTCGGTTCTAAATATTTTTGCAGCCCGATACCAAAAGTCTGTATCCTCTCCATAAGCAATATGATTAAACCCTTTCACCTCAAAAAATACCTGTCTCTTCCCAAAAAATGTTGGGCCTAAAACACATTCTCGGAGATTAATTTTTTCACCGGGTTGAAAATAATCTGCAACCAAAATCTCTTCTTCAGTTGCAAATCCACCTTCAATCAAATCAATTTCTGGATTAGCTTTCATATATTCAATTCGCGCATCCAGATGATTGACTTTATAAGCATCATCACTATCCAGAAATGTTATGTATTTGCCGAAAGATGCTTGAATACCAGCATTTTTAGCATACCATAGCTTCCTATTTTGATGTTTCAAATACCGGATATTTTGAAATTGTTGAAGATAAGGATTGACAATTTCAAAAGTATTATCTTGGCTGCCATCATCAACTATAATCAGTTCCCAATCTTTAAAAGTTTGAGCAATAACACTATCAATGCAATTGTTTAGATATTTTGCCCGATTGTAGGTACAGAGGATAATTGATACTTCGCAATCGAAATCAAAAACTACAGTTTCCATTGTTAAATCATCATCGTATTGTTCACACAAAAATCCCACTAACAAAAGAGAGATTTTTAATTATTGAGGAGTAAAGTATTAAGCTGTGTTTAACATAATAAAGTTATTAACATTAGCTGTGTAAGTTTATAAATTCATGCATGATATCATTATAGTTATAAATTATCCGGCTATAATCAAAGTTTTCTCGGACATATTCTAAAATTTCTTGGCGATAATATTGGTTTTTATCAATCATCTCGCTAATTGTATCGGTAACAATTTTTTGAGCTTCTGGTGTGGTATCAGTTAAGATATTATCTGGCAAAATTCTAATGAATTCTTTGTGATGTAAATTGGCGCTAGCAGATTCGGAAACAACGATACATAAACCTGCTGCCATTGCTTCTAATACTACGAGTGGTGCAACTTCTCCTTCACTAATTAAAACTAAACAGCTATAATTTGTGAGCCGAGAATAAACTTGTTCTAAACTCCATACACCTAAATGTTTTGTCGTTGTTCCTTCAACAAAATCAGGATCATCTAAAGGGCCAACAAAATCTATTCCAATCTTTCCATCTATGATTTTTGCCAATAATTTCTGCTGCTTTCTTGGTTGAATCCAACCTAAACAAATAGCTTTATTATTCCCTTTATCTTGAAAATTTACTTTCTGAGTATCAATACCGTTTACTTGCACTGATATGTATCCAGAGTAGCCTGCTTTCAGTAAACAATCTTTTGTTAAGTGAGAAAGGGCAATTATCCCAGGTGCATTGAAATAATGTTGATATGCTTCTCTAAATTCTTGATTCCATTTATCTGTTTTAAACAAATAACCATCATGGCAGGTAAAACAATACTTCTGTTTAAGGTTCCGATTAAATTCGCTCACAAAACTATAGGCGTGTAAATGCACAAAATCATAATTATTATTATTAATATATTCTATGACTTCGTTAACATCTTTCTCGTTTAAGATATCGGCTTGATGTCCAATTTTCTCTAAAAAATTTTTGTATTCATTTATCACAGTTAAAACAGAATGTGATAGGGGAGGTTTAGGGACATAACCCCAAGCAACAAGAGCAATTTTCATAAATAATTGAATTTTTCCTCACACTTTTAAATTTACTTTTCAGCCAAAATACAAGTTGCGACAGGATAATCTGGATGATAAGCGTCTAGTTCTTCAGATGTTAGTTCTTCTACGGCTATTCCGTGATAACTAGCTATTACAGTAGTAGGATTGCCATAGACATACAACTTTTGTTGTGAAAAGTTTCTAAACATCCAGGCGAAAGCATCAGGTAAAGGACGCCAATAATCAACAGGAGTAGCATGAACTCTAATCGCACTTGGTACCATTGCAAAACATTTACCACCAGGTTTTAGCCAAGTGTAAATGTTTTCCACTACTACCCAGGGAGCATAACAGTGTTCTAAGACGTTAAAAATTATGACTGAATCAAGCGATTCTGGTTTGATAACGGATACATCGTGAGCATCCCCAACTATATCTACTCCTGGGCCTGCTTCTAAGTTGAGAATCTGATATGATGCGCCTGGATTAATTTTATAAAAATCTTTATCTTTTGGTGTTCCTCCTATTTCTAAGATATTACCCCCGATTTGGGTTTGAATTTCTTCAAGAAATTTGCTGAGATAGTATCTATCGACGGGTTTTCCTCTTGTCAATCCAAATGCTTGACAAATGGGAACTGCTTTTTTTAAGTCACCCCAATCTATTGAACCTGTCGCAGGAGATAGGAAACCAAGATTTTCTAGGTGTTCTACTAATTTCCGAAAGTCTTCTATATTTTCAATAGATTTTAGGTCATCTTCTAATTTATATTTAGAAAATAATTGTGGCAGGACTTGGTAAGTTTCTCTACTTAATGAACCAAGTTCAAATTGCATTTCCTTTTCGATAAAACTCCGAAAGCCTTTACCAAAAATTGTCAGGCTGCTATCTGCTAAAAAAACTATAGCATCTTGAAGAAGTTGTTCGTATTCTTCTAATTCCTGAATTACCTTATCTGCTGTAGAAGCGTATTTAACTTTTTGAAAGATTTGGTAAGCATTCTCTAGTGAATGTTCGTGAACGAATATTTCTAGTATTGTCAGCCACGATTTGGATGTAACAATTTCTGCTGTTCGCTGACTCCAAGCAAAAATTGCATATAACTGTGAATCTTCAATTTTTAAGAATACGTTAGGTACATATTGTTTGGGCATACAAGTAAATCACTCAAAAAATTTTAATAAGGAGGATGACTTAGGCATTATAAGCTATTTTGGAATCTATCTATACTGACAGTTCATAGATTATGCAAAGAAGATTTTATGTTTCTCTACACTAAATCTAGTACAGCTTGGTGGAGTTGATTCACATTTAGTAAAAGCCCTGCGTAGCTTGCCGCCATAGGCATCGCCTTACTTTCTCCCGCGCCTAGATGTCTCTAGTTACCGCAGGGCAGTATTAGGGACGATTACCTTTTGCTGGCATTGGACTTGATCTCAGTATTAACTATTGAACCATAGTGTGTTACTGTTAATCGTGCAATTACGTAATTGAATTGGTAAAGCTAACAAAACTAGTACATAATGAATCTTTGGAGAAAAAGAAATAATGACAAAAACTAATGAAGTTGTTCCAAATATCTCATTGTCTAGTTGGGACTATATTTCACCCGAACTTGAGGTAGTTCATCCTGATTCATCTTTCCCCAATATGATTATTGGAGACATAAATAATTGCTATTGGTCTTATTTACGTCGAGAGATTCCCCATAACTGGTATGTGGATAAAGATGAGCCATTTATAGGGTTCCTGAATCGAGATGAGACGCATATTTTATATAATACAGCACTCAAATTTGCTGGGAAAAAAGCTTTAGAAATTGGTTGTTTGCGGGGTTGGTCTGCGTGTCATCTGGCATTAGGCGGAGTGAAATTAGATGTAATTGATCCTGCTTTAGCCAGAGAAGATGTTTATGAAAATGTAAGTACTTCTTTACGACTTGCTGGTGTTATCGACTCAGTTAATTTAGTAGCTGGTTATAGTCCACAAAAGGTAGAGGAGTTAGCTAAACAATTACAATGCAAGTGGTCATTGATTTTCATTGATGGCGATCATGAAGCACAGGCTCCACTCAATGATACGATTGTTTGTGAACCATTGGCAGAGGACGATGCTTTAATTTTGTTCCATGATTTAACTTCCCCTGATGTAGCACAAGGTTTAGACTACTTAAAGGAAAAAGGTTGGAATACAATTATTTACCAAACTATGCAAATTATGGGCGCTGCTTGGCGTGGGAATGTTGAGCCAGTAAAACATCAACCAGATCCGAAGGTTAATTGGAATTTACCAAAGCATTTAGAAGATTATTCTGTGAGTGGATTATGACGACTGTTTAACTAGTACCGCACGGCGTAAATAAGCCACCCATCTTAAACGTCTGAAACCCTTGCAAACAATTAATTACGAATTACGAATTACGAATTACGAATTACGAATTCCGCCTTGCGGTATTAGTAGTCTGTCAAATTCATTTTTACGGTTAGAGAGACGCGATAAACGGTTAGAGAGACGCGATAAATCGCCGTCTCTACAAGGAATTTATCCATCAATTATTTAATCATGTGGATGCGCGATCGCTAATATTCCCGCATCCCCATCTAAAGTTACCTCTACACCCACTGGTAATGCTGCGTTGGGACTATCGTGGCCAAAAGGCAAATCAGAGACAATCGGAATACCCAAATCACCCAAGCGATCGCGCAATACTTCTTCTACACTAAAACTAGATATAGTTGGTGGCGCTTCACAGCGAGTAAAACCCCCCAAAGCAATACCGCAGACTTGTGACAAAGCACCACTCAAGCGCCACTGCGTCAGCATCCTGTCGATGCGATAAGGTGCTTCCGTAACATCCTCAAACGCCAGAATTACACCATCTAGATGTGGCAAGATTGGCGTACCCAAAAGGTGAGTAGCCACGGTGAGATTACCTGGTAACAAAGTACCATTAACCACACCACCACCCCAACCGCAACCTTTGAGAGGGGTGAAAGAACCACCTTCTACCCAATCTAATAATCGCTGAATTGACCAATCTGACTCATCTGCTAAAGTTGTCATGACAGGGCCGTGAACGCCTGAAATTCTTGCTGTATAAAGGCTCCATAATAAAGCTGTGATATCAGAAAAGCCTATAAGCCACTTGGGAGGCGCTGAGTTTGACCAATTCCAATTTTCTAAGATACGGGTGCTGCCAAAACCGCCTCTGGCACAAAGGATACCACGACAATCAGGATCTTGCCATGCTGCCGCTAATTGTTGACGGCGGGTTTCATCTGTTCCGGCTAGATAACCCCATTTATCATCTATCTGGGGACTGATTTCTAGTTTATAGCCGCGCGATCGCCAAATTTCTATACTCCGTTCAAATGCCTCAAATTCTCGCAAAGCACCACTAGGGGCAATTACTCGCAGTAAGTCTCCAGGTTTCAGGGGCGGTGGTAAGATTTTGGCTGGCATGAAAAAAGTTAGGAGTGGTAAAGCATAATACTAACAACGTTGCAACTGCGTTAACAACACAACAACTTCATCAATTGCCTGTCGCACAACACTTGCAGGTTGCTCTGATTGATTCACGATAATACTAAAAACTAACGGTTCATACTTCGGCGCATTCATATATCCAGATAGAGAAATTGCACCCGTTAACGTACCTGTTTTTGCTTGCACAATGCCCTCAGCAGATGTACCTTGAAAGCGGCCCTTCAGAGTTCCACTTTTACCCGCCACTGGTAAAGAGGCACGATATAAATATGCTGTTGGTGTTCTTGCTATTGCCCGTAAAGTTTGTACAAAAGCTTCTGGTGTCACTAAGTTACGACGTGATAAACCTGAACCATCCACTAAAATGTAATTTGCTGGATCAACTCCCAATTGAGTTAAACTCGCTTTGACAACTTCTAAACCTACATCAGCGCTAGTTTGATTTTTCACTCTGAGTTTTTTCACAGATAATGCTCTCAGCAGTGCTTCAGCATAAAGATTATTACTATTTAGATTTGTCTCTGCTAATAACTCAGCTAAAGGTGGCGACTCTACAAATGCTATTTCCTCTTGATTAACACCACCATTTAGTAATAATGTTTGTCCCAAGGTAATTTTTTCTGTTGCCAAAGCAGTACGGAAGCGTCGTAAGAAGTAATAATTAGGGTCAACTACAGGTAAATCTATTAAAGACGGTTCTGAATTTGTTGTCAGTTGTCCTTGAATTCGTAATACTGTCCCAGATAACTCGCGGGTAACATTGATGTAGCTTGGTTGATTTTGGGCAACGGTTACTGACTGATTAATCGTCCGCCACTGTCTCGCTTCGCCAGCATCAGTCCATACGACTTGTAAAGATTTACCTACAGCCTGTGGTATAAGTTTTAAGCTAAAAATATTTTGATTCAGAATAAAGCTGTTGACTGGTGCGCCATAGTCTGACTGCACATCTTCCCATTGCCAAGTTGGGTTAACAATATCACCTTGAATATAACTATCATCAGCTATCAATTGCTGAATTTGAGTAATACCTTTTTGTTTTAGCTGCTGTGCCAATTTTTGCAGTTCAGCATCACTTAAACTAGGATCTCCCCTACCGACAACACGTAAAACACCATTGCCATTTTGATAAACAGAGGTGCGAATCCGAAAATTAGCACCCAATTGCTGCAATGCTGCTGCTGTTGTCAGCAATTTGAGGTTAGACGCGGGAGTAAAATATTTCTGAGCATCTCGACTGTAAAGAGTTTGTCCAGTTGACAGGGGTTGTACCAAAATTCCCCAGCGCACCCGACTAAATAAGGGGCGATTGATTACAGCATCTATAGCTGTTCCCAGTTGGGTAGAGCAAATTGATTTTGTGGTAATTCTTGGTGCAACTGGTGTTTGTGCTTTTGCAATAGAACTAAATCCTATCTGGCTAGTCAAAAATATTAATAAAACACCCAGTGGTTGATTTAAAGTCTTAAGTCTCACAAATTTTCCTTATCCCAAAGATAGATATTTTGACTTTGCCAAAGACTTCTTTCCGGAGAGAGAAGTAATTGATCAGTAAAGTTACTTAACTAGTATAGGGAAGATGTTCACATGTTTCATACGTGGGCGATCGCACAAACATAATTTATGGGACTACGAAATAGAAACCTAAATCAACCTGCATATACAGAAATACGAAATCGAGGCAATGGTGTGAGTACATTTTTATCTGGTGTAGCTGTATTACTCTCTACTTTGGCTTTGGGATGTAGCGGCTATGTAGCTTATGAAGTTTTCACGTTGCGGCAGACACTAAATGCTACCAATACAGCCAGCAACACCATTCCTACTCAAGTGCCAAGTCCTACAGCTGCAACTTCTCCACAAGCAACAGTCTCACCATCCCCAGTCAGTGCTACAACTTCAGCAATTAGCCCTGGTCAATTTGTGCAGCCTGCTTTTGGCAAAAAGGCAGAAGTTGAGTTACTTTCAGCAAAACGAATTAAAGATCCAGAAACCGGAAACCGTGATGTGGTGAATGTGCAAATGCGAATTCGTCGCCTTGCCACAGACGGAGTTGTTGGTGGCGATATTATATCGGTTGCTAGTACAACAGCCCGCAATCCTGAGACTAGCGTAACCTACAAAGGAGTTGCTCTTAATCGCTCAACAGGAAGCGTTTCTTTGTTCCAAGTACGTCCACAAGCTTCCGCAGATGCTTATATCTGGCTAAGAGTTCCCGACGGTATCAATAATTTGGACATTTTTGTGCCAGATACAGCTGCATTTAAAAATGTACCAATTTCTAATTAGTACTCTATTGGACAATACGGTTCAGAAGACGCGATAAATCGAGACGCGGTAAATTCAGACGCGATAAATCGCGTCTCTACAATAAGGGTTTTGTTGCTCATTCTGAACTGTATTGCTCTATCGGATTAATTTTGATAATGTGCAAGATTCCCAACTTCTTCATGAAGTCGGGAATCTGTACAACTTAACTCAAACAAAATTATTTAATCCTCTAAATTAGCAACCCCAAATTAATGATGGTAGATGACTGAGGTTGCAATTCAATAAAGATTACTCCTCTTCCTCTTCTTCGTCTTCTCCGAACACTGCATCTATAAGTTCTTGTGCGCGTTCGTCTGAAATTTTTAAGGCTTCCTGAAGCTCAGAGATATAATCTTGTTCTGCTTCGGGTACTTCTTCGTCAATTCCCACAACTAAGATAGCTGTGATGTATGCAGCTTCACGATAACCTCTATTGGGTAAGGATTCGATGGATTGAGCGATTAAATCTTCTGGTTCTTCTTCTTCAATCAAGCTGACGACTTTTTCGGTCAATTCTTCAAAGTCTTCTTCAGAGTAATCTTCAAATAAGTCAACCCGACCGAGAAATTCACTCAAAGCATATTCTTCTGTGGAAGAAATACCTTCACCATCAGCCGCAGCGGAGAAAAGTCCAAGAATTGCGATCGCAACTTCTGGTTCTAGAGCAACTGAACTAACACTACGGCCTTTGGGCAACTTGCGTTTAGACATAATTATCCTCTAAAAGTTACGTGATATTTCAGGAAGTAATACCTTGTGGTGTATAATTCTTCCTCGATTTATGATTCCCAAAAGAATGCGGAAATATACATTGGAATGATTGAAGAAGAATTCAGAAGTCAGAATGGCCTAAACCTTAGCTATCCGCTAACAGGAGTCAGAATAAAGACGCGACTCGAAAATACTCGCTACCGCCAGTCATACAGAAAACATTGCTGAATTCTGACTCCTGACTCCTGAATTCTGTTCAATAAAAATTCAGCAGACTGAAACCTTTGATATGTATAGTTTTGAAGAAGGATAAAGTAGCGCTTGATGCTTGATGCTGCATACCAGCGATCGCTTCTTCTATTAAATGCGTAATTTGATACCCAAACTGGGTATTACAAATAAGTACTTTAGATAAAATAGGTTTTTAAAGATGATTTTAAGTTTCAGAAATATCAGTGTTGTGTGTGCTGTATTTTTATCAGTCGGCGTTAGCAGCTTTCACAAGTCAGCCATAGCTACTATCAACAACCAGTCCCAACTGATAGCACAGCAGAGTCAAACCCAGCCACACCCAATTTTTAAATCTATTCTGCCTAAATTAAAGCGAAAGACTCAGATTAAGATTTTATTGCCAAAGTTTATTCCTGAGTTGGATGGGGAAAATCCAATTTACGCAATTATAGAAGCTGCTACGCCAAAGAAGTACGATATTTTACTGGGTTTCAGTCCTGACTGTACGGGTGGAACTGCCTGTCGTTTGGGTGTGCTTTCTGCTGAAGCAGTAACGCGCAAAACACCGCGCCTGACTGGTAAACCTGTATCTTTAGCTAAGGGTATTACTGGCTATTTTGTGGATTTTAGTTGTGGTGCTAATTGTTCAGATGCTACCTTGACTTGGAGACAACAGGGTGTGCAATATGTTGTTGGGCTAAAAGCAGGCGATCGCACTTCTTTAGTAAAAATGGCTAATTCTGCGATTAATCCCTAGCAACGTCAGAGTTTGATTGTACTTCCCAGCGAAACAGCCGTGGCAATTGAGATACATCTATGGCGTAGTTAACAATCCATAGCACTAATTCAAAAATCAATAAATATCGTACCCACTGCAACTCACTTGTAGAATCCAAAAGTGTCAAACCCTCATATAACTGCCAGAAGCGGTAAGGCAGATATATATAAGGAACCATTACCCATACGACATTTTGCAACTGCCTAAGTGTCACTCTTTCAGAGATGATTTGCAACCCTAATACGATAAAATACCAACCAAGTACAGTTAATACACTGCGATCGCCCCACAATACACCCCACAATAGCATGACCACTAATGGCAGCAATACTCCTAGCAGTTGCACTGAGCCAAACCAAATTTTATACCAACCGGGAAATGGTAAAGGTAGAGTGTAGGGCTTGGTGTTTTTCCATCCCCAGTTAACAACCACAATAAAAAGTGTGGCAATTAGGAAAAAGAGGAGATTTTCTAGGAGCAGATAGAGGTTGATGTTTAAGGAAGTCATGAGGGTATTATCAAGTTCTGGTGTTCGTGTGTCATTCTCCTGAAGTAGTATTTTTGCTATCCTGCCTTGTCTACGACACGTTCTTGCGTTCGACCTCCTGCCTTTTGCCTCCTGCCTTCTGCCTCCTGCCTCCTGCCTTCTGCCTTCTTCAACGACCTAACCAAGTCTTGATGATATCAAGAAGACTAGAACCTCCCCAAACCAGTGCCACTAGTATGGAAGTAGTTAAAACTGCCCCCATCACACACATAACTAGACCACCCAAGCTGATAGCACCATCATCTTCCGATAAGCCAAAGCTAGTTACAAAAATTCCCATTGCTGGCAGGGTATTAGTTCCTGGAATGGGAATCATCATGGAAATTCCCATCAAGGCGATCGCTATTCCAATGGTCACTCTACCTGGTAAAGTAGTACAGATATAGCTCAAACGAGGACGAGCGATCGCTTCAATTCTTTTTAACCAAGGAATTCCTGCCTTCAAAAACCCCTGAACTGTTGTAAGTTGCATAGGATGATTCATCATCCGCTTGGGTAGCCAGGGGATTTTTGCACCGGCAATCAGCTGTATAGCCAATAGAAAAATCAGGATGCCGAAAGGAGTTGAGTATCCCGGCGCTGGAACTGGCAAAGCGGAAGGTAGAGACAAAATAACTAGCAAAAATCCAAAAACTCTTTCTTTTGCTAACAGTAAAATCTCTGCCAATGTTACCTTTGAGGGTCGTTCTTCCTCAAAAAAATAGCGTTGTAATTCGTTAGACAGTTTAGCCATAGATTACCAATATTCCGCAAAATTAAGTAAATAAATATACCAATTAAAAAGCCAGATTCAGTAAAGACAATTGCTCATACCCCAAAGTAGCGAAGTGATTTCATCAGTTCTGGTAAATCCAGATGTATAGAACTTCTTACCTCTCAACAGTAGATCCACAACATCTTAACGTTTAGCAATTTTCCTGAATAAAAAGTAATATTAAATTTACATAAAGTTATGATGTAATCCTGGGAAACGTAGTGACAGATAGCAGGTTTTGAGTTAAGGGTGCAAGATGCAAAGATATTTGAAAGTACTAAGACTATTTTGGGGTGCTGCGATCGCAGCTGAGTTGGAATATCGGATTAATTTTTTCATAGCTACCCTCAGCAGCTTGGGAAATGTTGCCGGTAGCCTCTTTGGACTATTCTTGTTTTACCGCACTGGCTATACTTTTAGTGGCTGGTCATGGGAAGCAGCTTTAGTAGTTCTAGGAATTTTTACCTTACTGCAAGGATTTTCTGCTACTTTTCTGGCATCGAACTTAAATCGTATTGTCCGCCATGTCCAGGAAGGCACTTTGGATTTTATATTATTAAAACCTATCCGCAGTCAGTTTTGGCTTTCCACTCATACCCTTTCACCTTGGGGAATGCCGGATCTAGTTTTTGGTGGTATTATTATTGGCTACGCAGGTCAACGCCTGGGTGTAGGAATAGACAGCTATTTACTGGGTGTGCTGCCGTTATTGTTCAGCTTGGTGATTTTGTATAGCCTGTGGTTTATGCTGGGAGCGACAAGTATTTGGTTCGTCAAAATATACAACGTTACTGAAGTGTTGCGTGGTTTATTGGATGCTGGAAGATATCCCATTGCCGCATATCCCACGGCTTACCGCTTTTTCTTCACCTTTGTAATTCCAGTAGCTTTTTTAACAACCGTACCAGCCCAAGTGTTGTTGGGTCGGAGTGAAATTAGCTGGTTGATAGGTGCAGCAATATTAGCGGTAGCGCTGTTTTTTGTTTCTACTTGGTTTTGGCGGTTTGCGTTGCGGTTTTATACTAGCGCTTCGAGTTAACGAGATAATTGACATCCTCACCGACTTAAAGGCGCTCTTAAGAAGGAGTAATGAGTAATAAGTAATGAGTAATAAGTAATAAGTAATAAGTAATGAGTAATAAGTAATGAGTAATGAGTAAATACCCATTTTTCATCCACTCATTACTACTTACTCATTACTCATTACTTTAAAGCATTGCTTGAAGCACGGGGCTTTATAGACCCAATTATTTGGTAATCAGACAGAATTAATTACACAAGTTTTTTCCTGTAACCTGTAACCTGTTCCCTATCTCCACCAATGAATTTAATTGTGTCCGACTACTTATGAAAAGTAATCAAATTCCTCCTGGAAGCTTTGGTATACCTGTATTAGGTGAAACACTTTCCTTTGTTTTCGACCGCGATTTTGCTAAAAAGCGCTATCACCAGTATGGGCCTATCTTCAAAACCCATCTTCTTGGCAGACCAACTGTGGTAATGGCAGGACCGGAGGCATTAGAGTTTGTTTTGTCCAGCCATATCGAGAATTTTTCTTGGCGGGAAGGATGGCCTGATAATTTCAAGACATTACTGGGTGAATCACTTTTTTTGCAAGATGGAGAGGAACACCGCAAAAATCGCCGTTTAATGATGCCGGCATTGCATGGGCCCGCATTGGCGAATTATGTCTCCACAATGGAAGATATTACGCGCGGCTATCTCCAAAAGTGGGAGAAAAAACAGGAATTTACTTGGTTTCAAGAGTTTAAACAGCTGACATTTGATATTGCTAGTCAATTGTTGTTGGGTACGAGTCCTGGGCCTGAATGTGTGCGCCTTAGTCAGTTGTTTACAACCTTGACAAATGGGCTGTTTGCTATTAACCCGTTGTCTTTACCATTTACTACATTTGGTAAAGCTATAGCCGCTCGTAATGAAATTTTAGAACATCTAACTCAAGTTGTCAGAGAACGTCAGCAAAACCCAACTCAAGATACCATCAGCTTGTTAATAAAAGCTAGAGATGAAGATGGTAATAGCTTAAGTGAAAAAGAAATTATTGCCCAAGCGGTGCTGTTACTTTTTGCTGGACATGAAACAACTACTTCAATGCTGACTTGGTTGTGTGTAGAGTTAGCCCGTCATCCAGAAGTACTCGAAAAAGCAAGAGTTGAACAATTGCAACTTGCAAGTAAAGGTGATTTAGATTTAGAACAATTGGGCAAAATGCCCTATTTAGAGCAGGTTTTGTGGGAAGTCGAAAGATTGCATCAACCTGTCGGAGGTGGTTTTCGTGGTGTAATTAAAGACTTTGAGTTTAAAGGCTATCACGTACCGGCTGGTTGGCAGTTGTTGTATTCAATTATGATCACTCACAGCCTAAAAGAAATTTACCTTGAACCAGAGCGTTTTGATCCAGATCGTTTCAGTCCCCAGCGTCAAGAACATAAAAAATATCCTTTTAGTTTAGTTGGTTTCGGTGGTGGGCCACGCATCTGTATTGGTATAGCCTTTGCCAAAATGGAAATGAAGATTATTGCTGCCCACCTTCTACGCGATTATCATTGGGAGATATTACCCAATCAAAGTTTAGAAACAGTGTTAGTTCCTAGCAATCGCCCTAAAGATGGGTTACGGGTTAGATTTCAACCTCGGTGAAATGTTTTATGGCATCCCAAATAGACATACACTTGCCTAACAGAGTTTTAGAACGTTTGCAAACTGCGAAAGATTTTGTGGGTGGAAGCGTTAACTCTTTAAGTAACTCAGCACAACAAGCTGGAGAATCTTTGAAGGCAACAGCAACTACAACGACCGATAAAGCAATTAATACAGTTACGACAAGCTTAGAGCAAACTTGGCAAACTGCTGATAAATTTAAAAGTACAACATCGGGAGCAGTTAAAGATGTAATGGCATCTTCTGTAAGTGATTGGCTGACACAACACCCGATATTTTTTCGGTTAGTTCAAATACTAGGTTGGGCGACTAATCACCCAATTATTAGTATAGTGATTTTGGTGTTTGCGATCGCTCTTATTTGGAGCATCATCAAAGCAATTGTCCGGTTGATTGAAACAGCTAGTTGGTCAATACTCCAAGTTCCGTTAAAATTGCTTCAGGCTTTTATTAAAGTTAGCTTTCTATCCTTAACTAAATTTGGCAGTTTTGCTGTTCAACAAATTACAGCGACTAAAACAACCGATAATCTGCCAGCTTTGTTACCTGAAAGTTTTCAACCACATAAACAACAACGATTAGCAGAAATTTCTAGTCGATTAGAAGCAATTCAAAAGGAACAGCATGAGCTTTTACAAGAAGCAGCAGACTTGATTGCTTCTGACACAATTGATAGAGACAATACAAAATTTATAATTCCGAATTCAGAACAAGAAAGTGGAGAAATTAAACCCGTTTATACTCCTATAGAGAAGCAAGCTACATCCGCCAGTCACATTCCAATTCAATTCTGAATTCTGACTCCTGACTCCTGAATTCTATTTTATTAAACAGCTAAAAAGCGTTGAATCACATCTTGGCTGAGTTCGGCTGTGGAACCGGAGGCGACAATACCACCTTTTTGCATGGCGTAATAGTAATCAGCCTGACGGACAAAGTGCAAATGTTGCTCTACCAATAATACAGAAATACCTGTGGTTTCGACGATGCGACGGACTGCGGCTTCAATTTCTAGGATGATGGAGGGTTGAATCCCTTCCGTGGGTTCATCTAAGACGAGTAATTGAGGTTCTCCCATTAAAGCACGTGCGATCGCTAATTGTTGCTGTTGTCCACCACTCAAATCGCCACCCATCCGCGAAAGCATGGTTTTTAACACCGGGAATAAGCTAAAAACTTCCTCTGGAATTTCTGCTTTTTTTACTGGTTTGCGTCTAGCCTCTAATCCCAGCAGCAGATTTTCTTTGACTGTCAACCGGGGGATAATTTCTCGTCCTTGGGGGACATAACCAATTCCCAACTTTGCCCTTTGGTCTGGGGATTTTGAGTTGATTAATTCTTCAGCTAAGTTAATAGTACCGCTACGGGGTTTGAGTAAACCCATAATTGTTTTGAGTAAAGTAGATTTCCCTACGCCATTGCGTCCAATTAGGCAAACCATTTGCCCAGATGGTACGCTTAAATCTACATTGCGGAGAATGTGGCTTTCGCCGTAGTAAACGTTGAGGTTAGAGATTTTTAGCACTATAAATTACCTAGATATTAAAATTTCACGCAGAGCTACAGAGTAATATTAGCCTCCTGACCGCAACAAACAAGTAAAACCTTCTTGTTCAAAAAGATAACTAATTATACTGATGATCTCTGCATCACTTGTAATATATTGCTTAAATTTATAACATACAAAACTTTTCTAAGTATATTGAAATATACCAGAACTTATCCGTCTATTTATTCAATTTGTTATAAAGCTTTAGGATTCAATTTTGTTGTTTCTTGACTTCACGCGCATCTGAATGCAGAGCTATAAAATCTTGTACAGCGATCGCTCTTTGAGCATCTTTCTCTGACATCTCTTGCCGTGATAATACCTCTGGGGGTGTGATCAGCTAATCAGCATTTAAAATGCAACCTCAATCCGGTTGGTGAAAACCTGCTTGAGCAAGTTCTGTCATAGATCCAAGAATCTCCGTGGCTAAAGCTACGGATAGTGTCAAGGTTAGTGCTGTTGAAGTAACAGAGTTGACCCATGATGAGCAAAGCGATCGCAACATTCAAGTGTATAATAATGAGCAAGAAAAATATTTTTCAGGCAAGAAATCTAAATCTTCAAAAGTATTAACAAGTAATTTTAACGATTTGTGGATTAGTAAGGTTACGAATTAGATGACAACTGCTGACCACTTACTTTTTGCATTGAAACTTTTTACTGCCTTGGGCTGCGGACTTGTGGCGGGAGTCTTCTTTGCCTTCTCGACTTTTGTAATGAATGCTCTTGCTCGACTTCAGCCAAGAGAAGGCATGTCCGCCATGCAGTCGATTAATATCACAGCGATCAATCCGTTATTTATGATGGCGCTCTTTGGAACCGCTTTGGCTTGCCTCTTTCTGGCGATCGCTTCGCTGTCAAAGTGGCATCAACCCGATGCTGTTTACTTACTAGTTGGTAGCCTACTCTATCTCGTTGGCACTGTTGTGGTGACGATCGCCTTCAATGTGCCGTTGAATGATGCTCTGGCGATCGCCAAAGCAGATAGCACTGAGGGCGCAGACTTGTGGGCTAGATATCTGACCAACTGGACGCTCTGGAACCATGTTCGGACGATAGCAGCGTTTGGGGCAGCAGCATTGTTGACGATCGCACTCTGTAAACAAACAGTGCAATAAGGAATCCGCTTTGATTTCAGGCAATAGGCAACAGGCAACAGTCAAGAAGGCTTCTTAGTTGTACTGAGTTTTGTTCAAAAATCAAATATGAGTCCTATAGGAATGTTAAGTATCAGAGTAAAAATAGGATAATTCTACTCATGAAAATGTAGGTATTTTTTTGAGTCAATATTAGTGTTAGATCCGCATACGATAATTGGTCATAATTACACAATAAGCTAACGAATGATAGAGTTAAACTGCAATGGAAAGTATTAAAAGGATTTAACAGAACTATGCCAATTAAAAAACACATTAATCTGAATCAAGGAAGTTTCCTCAATCCCGCAGATAAAAATATAGTTGTCACTTTAGCTAGTGAAGATATTTTAACTTTAATCACGCAAGAATTAAAAACTCGTTATTCCCCAGAAACTCAAAAAATCCTACTTGAGGAGAGTTCCCAGTTGTTGCCTGATTTCGTGCTTCAAGAATTATTAAAGCGCCAAGAGGAGGTAATAAACGTTAACCCAGATACCTTAATAGTGGTTAACTGTCAGCTAGCAGAGGTAGAGGTCGATGACTTGGGATTTGATTTAAATGTCGAAGCGTATTTTGTAATTACAGATACAACAGGTCAAAATCATTTTCGGGCTAATAAGATAGTTCTTTGGTCGAATATATGGGGTGATGAAGAACGTCTTCTTGAATTAGAAGATGAACTAGGTGAGCAATTCTGGACACATTATCAAATCCAGTTGCTTTTTGATGAAAAAGAGCAGCCAACAATTGAACTGGAAGTATCACAAACAGATGATTATGCAGCGAGATTAGAATTTTATCCATCACTGAAAATGTTTTCACCATCCATAGTTCCCTTTTCCCCCTTAAGCGAAAACTATTGTGAGTAAGGATGTATAGCTGTAATGAAAAACTCCACGCCACTTGCGGGATGGCACTAAGTTAATCACAAAGCCCTGATATAACTGGCTTTTTGGGTGTGGGGAGATAGAAAAAAGCAGCAAACCTGCCACACCTCCCACACCCTGCCCTGACGATGTTTCAGCTTTACAAGCGTGAAATTCGGGCATGGGGAAAATATGGGGAAAAAGCTACCAATGCCCTAACTAAGCAACCTTAACCTACCAAATCTTGGGATGGAGTTTCACGCCGCTTTGAATGAACATCGTCATTAGTCCTTTGTCCTCTGTAAACACAAATGACTAATGACGATGGATAACCTAATGAGTTAATTTGCGAGTTAAATTGGTAATATAAAAACAGCGATTTTGAGATTTCAAAATGAGTAAATTGCCTGTTTAACTAATGATGGGCTTTTTCTCGTCAAATTTAAACTACTCCTGTTCCTTTCTGAACTTAGGTTAGGCATCTCTTGCCAGCAGTGGCGGCAGAACCAGTAGGTTTCTTGTAAGCGAATGTGACGGAGCATTTGGTTTGAACAGCAAGGGCAGTTTGTCATAAAATTGTTGTTTTATTAAAAAAGTTAAACAGAAATAAGTAGTTTGCTCTTGGCTTTACTACCAACAGTTTTAATTTATAAATAGAAAATAAAGAACTAATGAAGAAATGAAAGTAGTTAACAACTTTTAAAAAATCTCAGTAGTCTTGTAGTGGCGTGTTAACAGAGTGTAACGATTAGTGGTAGGCGTTAGTGGCTGGTTTAAAACCGACGCTTATACGCCTGATAACTGATGACTGGTGACTGGTTCACTCCATTAGTGAAGTAAAATCCCAACCCAGCAGTTGAGCAACTTGAGCCGGGAGGGTAACTGGATTAAAGGGTTTGAGGATTACACCTGCAACTTGATACTGTTGCAAAATTTGCGAATCGAGCCATCGCGCTTTAGCACTGAGCAGCACTACTGGAATAGCTTGAGTTTCTGGATTATTTCTTAGCTTACTCATAAACTCAAAACTAGCCATGTCACGGATTGAGATATCTAATACAATCGCATCAGGACTATGGCGTACTGCATTCTGCAATCCTTCTGATGGAGAATCTGCTGTCACCACATCCCAACCAGCTAAATCTTGGAGGCAAAATTTTACTATCTCACGTACATTCAGTTCATCGTCAATGAGCAATATCGTTTTGCCAGTTATATTTACCTCCAATAGCATATTCATACACTTTTTCAGTGAGATAAATTATTTTTATCTGCAAACAAAAAATATATATTACAAAAATAAAAAACTAATAAAGATATAAAAATTGTTACAAATCTTAAAAAATAGAATTCAGGAGTCAAGAGCCAGAATGGGCTAAACCTTAGCTATCCGCTAACAGAATTGAATTCTGTGCGATCGCTGCATGAATAAATGGGTTTAAGTCCCTACTCCCTACTCTCTACTCCTTCCTTAGAGGATGTTTGAAAAGTCCTCTTAAGCCTTCGTTTCTGAATTCTGACTTCTGAATTCTGAATTCTTCTTCAAGAATTAATTGTCCCACCCCAGAATCTCAGTAACTTCGTTGCAAATAGAGGTGGGTTCAAAGGGTTTGGTAATAATCCCGGCAATTCCCATCTGGGCGAAACGGGCGCGATCGCTCCCTTGGACTTTCGCTGTTAACAAAATCACTGGTATAGCTTGGGTTGCTGAATCTGCCTGAAGTTTTTCGTATACTGCAAAGCCATCAATATCAGGCATAGAGACATCAAGTAGAATGGCATCAATGGGTTCTGTCTGGGCGATTTTTAGTCCTTCTGCCCCTGATGCAGCAGTCAGGGTGTCCCATCCTCCCAAATCTTCTAAACAAGCTTGTACTAATTCGCGGATTCGTTCTTCATCATCTACAACTAACAATCTTTTTGTCATTTGTCATTTGTCATTTGTCATTTGTCATTAATTGTTCTCCCCTGCTCCCTGCCCTCTGCCTAATTTCTCGGCAATGGCAGAGTGAAGAAAAACGTGCTGCCGACACTAAGAGTACTCTCAGCCCAGATTTGCCCACCGTGCTGATCAATAATACTACGACAGATTGCTAATCCCAAGCCTGTGCCGCCTTTGGTGCGAGAATCAGATGCATCTACTTGCTGAAATCTTCCAAAGATTGCTTCTAACTTATCTGCTGGGATACCTCGTCCTTGATCCGTGATCTGGAAAAGTACGCGGTCTGTTTGCTGTTGGACACTCAGGGTAATAGTAGAATCGGCAGGCGAGAATTTAATCGCATTACCTAACAAATTGGTGAGTGTTTGCACAATGGCATCAGCCGCCGCCCAAACTTGAGCATTGCTGGGGTGGATCTTAAAGATAATATTTTGTTGATTAGCGATCGCCTGCACTCCTGCTACTGCTTGTTGAATTAAATCGGCTGCATTGCAGGTGGCTTTTTCTAGGACAGCGCGATCCGATTCTAAGCGTTCCAAATCGAGAATATCGTTAACTAGACGCACTAAGCGATCGCTGTCGATGGCTGCAATCTCAATCATCCGCTTGAATTTGTCTGGTTTTTTGTCGTAGATACCTGTTTGTAGTAAGCCGAGTGCGGCGCGAATAGCAGTTAAGGGAGTACGAAGTTCGTGACTAACGATGCCAATAAACTCACTCTTCATCAGGTTAATCTGCTCTAGTTCAGTAATATCTTCGGCAATACCAGCAATCCGAACTACCTCGCCTAATTCATTTTTGATTGGAAATGCGCGATCGCGAATCCAACGGATTGAACGATCAGGGCGGATAATCCGATATTTTTTATCGTATTGCCCTGGTTTAAGCTGTTCAATGACTTCAGTTTCGACGCGCTGGCGATCTTCTGGGTGAATTGCATCTAACCAATTTGAATAGTTGTGATACAAGTCCTCACAATTTCTTTGCCAGATGGTTTGGTATGCGTTGCTCACATATAGAACTTGTTGACTTTGATTATCGGTCATCCAAAATACTGCTTGGATGTTTTCTGCCAGCTGACGAAACTTTTCTTCGCTCTCGCGTAAAGCTTCTTCGATGCCTTTACGCTTGGTGATATCTTGGTGAACCGCAACCAGAACGTCGCCGTAGTCGGGATGCCTAAATACAGAAGTCGTCACACTACACCAAAATGGTGTACCATCTTTTTTAAGATTCTGGACTTCGTAGTTGGCTTCAGTATTTTGTAAGACAGCAGACAAAGTGGCTTGATTTACATCTTCAGTATTTACCGATTTGGTGACACTACTCACAATCGAAACGTGCTGACCGTTGAGTTCATTAGAGTCATAGCCAAACATCTGCTCAAATTTAGGATTGGCATAGATAATGACTGCATTATCAATTCTCACTAAGCAAATGCCTTCCCCCATATTTCGGGTGATTACAGCCTGAAGCTCCAGCTTTTGCGCCTGTTCTAAAAGTGTGAGTTGGGTTTGTTGCTGCTCTATCACTGTTTTTCGCAGGCGATCATTCGTCTCTGTCAGTTGTGCAGTGCGTTCTTGCACCCGTTGCTCAAGTTCGGCATTTAGTTGTTGTAGGTCAATTTCTGCTTGTTTGCGCTCCGTTAGTTCTATCTGTAACTGTTTAAACAAATCTGCTTGCTGGATAGCAATGCTTACCTGCGCTCCTAACTGCCGCAACAGAGTAATTTCTGAAGATTGCCACTCACGAGGAGCCGCACATTGATGAGCTGCCATTAATCCCCACAATTCATCTCCCAAAGAAATGGGAACGACGAGATTTGCCCTCACCTGGAGACTTTCCAAAAATTGAACGTGACAGGGACTAATTCCGGCAGTATAAATATCAGTTTTCGCAGTGACTAAGCCTTGTTTAAAGGGTTCAACGTTCTCTTCACCAATGCAAGGGTCGTAAATCTGGAGTGGTAAAAGAGCCATCCATTCCGGTGCAACAGACTCAACAACAATTGTTCCACCCCAACCTGGATAAAATTGAAAGATAGTGACGCGATCGCACTCTAGAAAATGCCGCACTTCATCGACAGTAGTTTGCAAGATATCTTGTAAATTCAGCGATCGCCGGATACGCTGAGTCATTTCCATCACTAAGCGCTGTTGCTCAAATTGCTGTTGCAACGTTTCTTGTGCTTGTTTGCGATCGTCAAGAGTTATCCGCAATTGCTCGGCATTTTCCTGAGACAATTGTTGGTTGAGTTGTTGAATCTTCCGTCTGCTGTATTGAAGATTGCCTGTCACCAAGTTAATTATCAAGGCAACCAATAAGAAAATTCCTAACCGCAATACATCTTCTGATTGATTAATCCCCAGTTGATATCGAGGGGGAATCAAGTAATAATCAATTGCCAGTGTGGAAAGAACAACTGTAACAATTCCTGGTCGAAAGCCACCATACCAAGTACTGGCGATGATCGCTATGTAGAAAAATCCACCAATGGTTCGAGAAATCAGCGGTTCTAGCCAGACTGACAAGAAGGTGGCGATCGCAGCTGAGGCAATAGCCACACCGTACTTCAATAATCGTGATTTTCCGATCATGCTTGACTTCTGCCTAGCTGAGAGCGCCAGCGCGTTCTTTGAATGCGGCTCAGTACCCGTGTCACAAGTTCTGGCCCTAGCACTGGCTTGCTGATAAAATCATCGGCTCCGGCAGCAAAAGCTTGCTGAAGAAATTCTGCATCAGTATGGGCTGTCACTACTAAAATCGGTAAATCTCCCCACTGGGCATCTTGGCGCACAACTTTGCACAACTCTAAACCATTAACTATCGGCATTTCTAAATCTAGCACCACCAAATCTGGAGATGTTGCAATCAGCACCTTCCAAAATTGTTGTGATAGAGAGAGAGTTGTTACTTCCAGCCCCCAAGGAGTTAGTAACGCCGATAGTCCAGCCAGGATTACAGGATCATCATCTACGATTAAAACTTTGGCTTCGGAAGTTTTAGGTTGAGGTAAGACACGAGCGATCGCCTGAAAAATCTGCTCGGTTGTCGCCGGTTTATGCAAAAATTGTCTAGCTCCTAAACGCGATACTGCCAGTCGATCTACTAGGGTATCTCTTCCTGTAAAAACAATCACTGGGATATTTGGCGATCGCTGTACTATCTCGCTCAACAATACTAATCCATCTTCTTCGGTTCCAGGAAAACTCAAATCCAGTAAAACTACGTCAGGAGTTTTTAAGGAAAAAAGCGATCGGGCTGTTGCTAAATTTGGTGCAACCTTCATTCTGATTCCCCATGAGTCGGCTTCTGCCTGCAACTGTTCCGTCAGCATCGCATCATCATCGATGACTAACAGACGATAAGTTTGGTTCATCGGGACGCTTTGAGCGGTGGAAGTAACAACAGGCTTGCTTAACTCTTGCTGTAATGCTGTTACCAGTTGCGAGAAATCAGAGATTTTATCTGGAGATAGCGAGGAATATTGAAGCAGTAAATGCTCTATTTTTCGTGCTAGCCGGGAACCCTCTGGATAACCGAACGACCCCATCGAACCTGCTAGCTTATGGGCTTCATGCAATGCCTGCTGGTGTAAATCTTCATTAAAATTCCCGGCTAAGAGTGCAGTTTTTGCCCGTTCCAACACTCCAACCTGTCCAACAAAGGAATTACGAAATCGCTCCAGCACCCGATTTACAGAAGTCATATCTTTGGAGCCGGTTTTTTTCTTTCCATCGGGATTTGTTGCCATAACAGAGATGGAATGATTAGGTGCAGGCTTGATGCGATAGCCCATACCATATATAGTTTCTAGAAATTCTTCTGCTAGTCCTGCTGTTTTCAGCTTCTTTCGCAAGTCTTTAATATGAGTCGTAACTGCACTTTCAGTTGGTGCATCCCCAAATCCCCAGAGCCGATCTAGAATGACTGCACGACTAAAGATCCGATCTGGGTTTTGCAGAAACAATTCCAGCAGTTTGTATTCAGTGGCGGTAAGGGGAATTTCCTGATCATTACAAGTTACTCTGCCAGCATGTGGATCTAAACAGAGATTTCCCCAGGTTAACGTGGATGATGAGATTGCCTCATTGCGTCGTAATAAAGAGCGAATTCTGGCTAGTAATGCTTCTGAGTTGAATGGCTTAATGACGTAATCATCTGCTCCGGCATCTAACCCAGCAACAATGTCTGCATTAGAATTTTTCCCAGTTAGCAACAGAATAGATTTACGGTAGCCTTGCTTTCGCAGTTGCCGGCATAAGCTAATGCCATCCAGTTTTGGAATTAACCAGTCCAGCAAAATCAACTCATATTCAGTCGATAGTGCTAGTTCTAATCCAGCTTGTCCATTGCTTGCGATATCGATAGTATAACGATTTGCACTCAACAACTCGAAGAGTGCTGTACTCAATAATACGTCATCCTCTACCAACAAAATTTTCATAAGTTGCATCTAAAGAAGATGCTTATGACACCTCCGCGATCGCAGCGCACACTATCTGCGTGGTCAAACTCCTGTGTAATTTTAATATATTGTTACAAACATTACAACAAGTTCATTATTTTTTTGCAGTCTGATATTTTTTTTTACAAATCTTGATAAAAGGCATTCATATAAGATATGCTCTTTATGATTAAAAATCCCTAACTCGTTAACCTACGCCCCGACAGCTTCCTTCACGGCGTACAAAACTTCAGCGTTGATTTCTTTGAAACCGCGATCGCAATTAAATTTATTAGTGCTGCACTAGAGTTATATTCTGTTAACTGAAATTATTACTGAATAGCACGTACAAACTTATAATTCACATTTTACAAATAGTTGTGATTGTTCTCAAGCTAGACAAAGGCTTTCTTCCACTTGCTATGAACAAGCTGGCTTTCTTGGTCTGCTGAAGTCAGAATAAGTAATAATAAAAGGCATTCCTTAAGATATGCCCTTTATTATTAAAAATCTCTAACCTGTTAATCTACGCCCCGACAGCTTCCTTCGCAGCGTATAACACCTCAGCGTTGATTTCTTTGAAACCGCGATCGCGGGCAAATTTTTCAGTATTTCGCTTCACTTTCCCGCGAACAAATCCCGGAATCTTATTCAATTCTGCTTGACCATCTTTTGTCCAATTCAAATCAGAATCAGCCGAAATTCCTCTAGTAATTACTTCTTTGGTATCATGACCACCGAAGATTTCTAATAGGTGATCTTCCATTCCTAAAGTGAAGGAATTGTAGATCAAATCTGTAATCTGATTTGTGCCTTCGTAACCCATAAATGGTTTGTAACCAATGGGGAAGTTTTGGACGTGGATTGGTGCAGCAATTACGCCACAGGGAATATCCAAACGCTTACCAACGTGACGTTCCATTTGCGTACCGAAAATGGCAGAGGGTTCGACACGAGCGATCGCATCCCCAATTTCACCATGATCTTCGGAAATTAGCACTTCATCGCAATACTCGCTCACCTGTTCGCGGAACCAATCGGCATCATATTTACAATAAGTACCAGCCCAAACAACATGAATCCCCATTTCTCGCGCCAGAATCTTGGTAATGGCGGCGGCGTGGGTGTTGTCACCAAAAACCACAGCTTTTTTGCCAGTCAAGTTTTGACAGTCAATCGAACGGGAGAACCAAGCAGCCTGAGAGACATGGAGGGTTTGCTCATTGATGAAGTTTTCGTAGTCAACTTCTGCACCTTGAGCATTAATTACCTGCTGAATCTTGCGAATACAACGGGCAGTTTCCACTACACCCATTGGAGTAATGTCTATATAAGGTGTGCCAAATTGTTCTTCCAGGTAACGAGCTGTAGTCAAACCGAGTTCACGGTAAGGCACTAGGTTAAACCAGGCTTGGGACATCTTTTTCAAGTCATTCACCGAAGCACCTTCAGGAATTAAGGTATTTACCTCAATTCCTAAATCAGCCATCAGCCGTTTCAGTTCGGTGCAGTCGTGATTATTGTGGAAACCGAGGGTGGTAGTACCGATAATGTTAACCGAGGGCTTTGCTGTTTTGCCCTCTGGTAATTCGCCCCGTTTCCGAGCTTTTTCGATGTAGTATTGGACAATTTGATCCAAAGTGCGATCGGCGGCTTGCAGTTCGTTGTAGCGGTAGTGGTTCACATCCGCCAGCATGACATCTCCTTTCGCTTCCAACTGCGCCCGTTCCACAAAGTTGTGTAGATCCTCTTGCAAAATGCTGGAGGTGCAGGTGGGAGTTAACACAATCAAATCTGGGTGTTCCTCGGCATCCTTGCGGACGATGTTATCTACCACCTTCTCTTGGGAGCCGCGTGCCAAAACGTTGCGATCGACAACACTGGTTGTCACCGGAGTAAAATCCCTCTCCCGCGATAGCATGGAGCGCATGACGTTAAAGTAGTCATCGCCAATGGGAGCGTGCATGATCGCATGAACATTTTTAAAAGAACTAGCGATTCGCAGAGTGCCGATGTGGGCTGGGCCAGCATACATCCAGTAAGCCAATTTCATGTTTGTGTCTCCCTTTTCAACTCAAATAACTAAGTAAGTGGGCGTAAAAAAATATAAGATGGACTTCACCATCAACCCCTTCGGTGCGTAGTTTACCGCCGTAGGCATCGCACAGCTGCCGTTGGCAGGGAAAGGGGAATAGGATTAAAGCCAAGGAGAGATGTTTGGAGAGAGGTCTTACATTTAATTCAGCCGATCTACTTATAAGTCTTTAATTATTAAATCGTTTCTGATTTTCTCAAACATACTGGCTGAAAAAAAATAAGGTTTGTTGCGGGTTTTAGGAGAGACGATATAGCTGAAACCTATTTCCTACTTTGGATGCAGCTATAAATTTAAACAACATTACCTGTTATTTTTGTAAAAAAATCTTAATATTTCGGGAAATTAGACCTAACCCTCCCCTTAGAAAGGCTACGGTGTACACGCAAATCTGAAATAGCTGATTAAGCAAGGTTTTACCCCACCCTAACCCTCCCCGATGCATTGGGGAGGGAACAAGATTTTCCGGTTTCCCCCCTTGACAAGGGGGGATTAAGGGGGGTGATTCTATTTATGTGTACACCGTAGCCTTTTAGGAGAGAGATCAGAAGTCCCTCATTCCCTAGTCGGTTGCGTTTTTACCTAATTCGCTAAGATGTACACAAGCTCATTTTCACAACAATTATGGTGAAAACACCCTCCCAGCCTTCGACAATTCCTCCTTTGGAAAATGGCGACAAACTCACCCGCTACGAATTTGAGCGTCGCTATAATGCCACCCCTAACCTAAAAAAAGCTGAATTAACCGAAGGGATTGTCTATATTATGCCTGCTGCTCTGCGTTTCCGAAGTCACGGTCAACCGCATGGTTGGATTATTGGTTGGTTAGTTGCTTACGAAGCTGCAACTCCTGGTGTAGCGTTGGGAGTTGAACCTACCGTCCGCTTAGACTTAGATAACGAACCTCAACCCGATGTTGTTCTGTTGATTGAACCGGAAGCAGGTGGTCAAACGCGGCTGAGTGAAGATGATTATATTGAAGGTGCGCCAGAGTTAGTTGTGGAAATTGCTGCTAGTAGTGCGGCTATCGATCTTCATGGCAAAAAACAGGCTTATCGTCGCAACGGTGTCAAAGAATATATTGTTTGGCAAGTTTTAGACCAAAAATTGACTTGGTTTTCTCTGGAACAGGGTGAATATCTAGAATTAGTACCTGACAATGAAGGCGTTTTGCGAAGTCGGGTATTTTCAGGGTTGTGGTTAGCGGCGACAGAATTATTAGCAGGTAATATGCAGGGTGTCTTGAAGGTTTTACAAGCAGGTTTGCAGTCTGCTGAACATGAAGATTTTATCAAGAAATTAGGTAGCGATCGCTGAACAATTTATAAATGGGAAAAGTCTCTTAAGTAATTATGTTTGCACACCAAATTCTTCTGGATCTACATCCCAATTTACCCAGCTAATTGCTTCCCGCGCTGAATTCATATTTGGTGGAACTCGCAAGGCATGAATAAAGCTTGTGCTAGGGCAAGTCATTTTTAATAAATAAATTGATTCTTCATCAACATCAGCATCAATTTTTAATAACGTGTATTCTTGCCAACCATCTAATTCAATAGCTTGTAATTCTTGGCAAATTCGGGCGTAACCAATACCTTGAATTAACACTCGGCGTAGTTCGGCATTATGCTCTGTTAAAAGCCAGTTAGCTTGCCATTGCTTCGGGTGGATTTTACCGTATTTTTCAGGTAAGGTTACACCGTGGAAGGAGTAGAGGCTATATCCATCGGTAAATTCAATGGCGGGTTCGCCTTCAGCGTGGAGGCGGTTTTCATTGTCGAAGCGCAGGTGAAGGGGGCGATCGCATACTATACAAATTTCCTTAAAAGGATAAACCCAACCACAATTCTCAACCAGTCCTCGCAATAACTGCCATCCTTTGGAATTGTAAGGTGCATTGAATAAAACAAAACCAATTTCAATCAAACAGCATCTTTGTATCCATTCTTCAGGCTCCACTCGCATATCGCTCTCTAAGAAGCTCAAAACTTCATTAGGAATATCTTCTTGAGTGATTAAATGCTGTATGATCTGTTGCCAGAATAAAAAACATATATCTAAGTCAAAGTAGAGTTCATTGGATATAGAGGAAAATAAATCTTCAGACAATAACTCTCCTAAAAAATTAAGTATTTTATTAAACAAGTCATGGTATGTTTTTAGCAGATTATCTGGTAAATTCCATCGATACCAATATTTTTCAAGATTGCTGTAGCTATTTTTTAAATTAGTATTAACACTTTTAAAAGCTGCAAGAGGGCTATCAAAAAATAAAATTTTCGGCTTAGGTAAGCCTAGAACTTCGTAAGCTATTTTTACAGCTTCCCCTGCTTTCTCTCTATCAATTCGCTCAGTTGAAAGCGCGATCGCTCTCCACTTGTCCCGATAAACTGGAATCAAAGCCTCTTGCTCAGGCGTTAACTTTTCAATCAGCGACATAACGCCAACCTTCAGGCTCGTATTCTCGCTGAATTTTCACCATCCAGTCACCTTGGGGAATAGAAATAGCTTTATGCTCCTCATGAGCTAGCAATGCCGATTCTGAAAAAACACGTAAATAGAGTGTGCCATCTTTTTCAGATAATTCCGCTCTACCCTCAGTGATACGATGTTTATGACCCGTAACTTCGCCTTCTGCCAAAGTTAAATGAGGTATTTTTTGTCCTTCAACCTGCTGCACAGGTAGTAAGATAACATCACCCTGACGAATTGGTTGCATAGTTTTGCTTTCCTGACATGGGTACAAACCCACTTCGCTTTTGCTCTCAAGTTTGATTTAATTTTGGCACAAGCTCTATTAAAGTTGGGAATTGGGCATAGGGCATAGGGCATTGTGAAGAGGACAAGGAGAAAGACTTGTTACAAGTACTCACTCAAGTCCCCTTGTCTCCCTGTTCCTTGCTTTCTCATCTTCCATGCCCAATGCCCCATGCCCCATGCCCCATGCCCAATACCCAATTGGAATATTTTAAAAACTGTAGTCGCCAATTATGCGTTAGATAAGTTAAAGATTGAAATAGCTGGAAATTCAGACCCAGCGTACCCTCATTTATCCTCTGGGACAGACTGGGCATTAAGTTCAGCGGATTTTCTCCCAAGCAGGCAGTTTATGTGAGGATTAAATCACCGCCCTAAGCGTGACCATTTATCTTGACAATTTGCAAAAGTTAACTCAATTTGACTGTTTGGCTTAGTAGCTCTTCTTTTTATTGAAATTTCCATGTCAACTCTCGTCATCGTCGAATCTCCAACCAAAGCTCGTACCATTCGCAACTACCTGCCAGCAGGCTATCGGGTGGAGGCGTCTATGGGTCATGTGCGTGACTTACCCCAGTCGGCTAGTGAAATTCCCGCCGCCGTCAAGGGGGAAACATGGGCGCAGCTAGGGGTAAATGTGGACGCCGACTTTGAACCGGTGTATGTTGTCCCGAAAGACAAAAAGAAAATTGTCACCCAGCTTAAAGAAGCCCTTAAAGATGTAGATGAACTGATTCTGGCAACGGACGAAGACCGGGAAGGTGAAAGCATTAGTTGGCATTTATACCAATTGCTGAAGCCAAAAGTTCCCACTAAGCGGATGGTGTTTCACGAAATTACCCAAGAAGCGATCAAAAAAGCTCTGAAAAACTGCCGCAATATTGATGAGCAGTTGGTTCGCGCCCAAGAAACGCGGCGGATTTTAGATCGGCTGGTGGGCTATACCTTGTCTCCTCTGCTATGGAAAAAAATCGCCTGGGGATTATCTGCTGGGCGAGTGCAATCTGTAGCCGTGCGACTTTTAGTCACTAGAGAACGCCAACGCCGCGCTTTCCATGAAGGTACGTACTGGGATTTGAAAGCCAGTTTGTCAAAGGAAAAAACCCCCTTTGCTGCCCAGTTGATCACACTGGGAGGAACCAAAATCGCTAACGGTAGCGATTTTGACGCGACGACCGGACAAATTACCGCAGGTCGCAATGTCTTATTGCTCAATGAAGAACAAGCGGTAGCCCTCAAGGAACGCCTAACTGGGAAAACCTGGAATGTTAACGACATTGAGGAACGCCCAGTGACGCGCAAACCGTCGCCACCGTTTACCACCTCGACACTGCAACAAGAATCTAACCGGAAACTGCGCCTTTCAGCCCGTGACACAATGCGGGTTGCCCAGAATTTGTACGAGCAAGGGTATATTACCTATATGCGGACAGATTCGGTACATTTGTCAGATCAAGCGATCGCAGCTGCTCGGAGTTGTGTAGAAAAGCTCTACGGTCAACAATACCTTAGTCCCCAACCCCGGCAATACACTACCAAATCCAAAGGCGCACAAGAGGCGCACGAAGCAATTCGTCCAGCGGGTAGCACCTTCCGCACACCCCAAGAAACTGCATTGGGCGGTCGAGAACTTGCTATCTACGATTTAATTTGGAAGCGGACTGTCGCCTGTCAAATGGCTGATTCCCGCCAAACTCAAATTACCGTGCAATTGCAAGTCGAGGATGCTGGATTCCGTTCTTCTGGCAAACGAATTGAATTTCCAGGATACTTACGCGCCTACGTCGAAGGTTCAGACGACCCGGAAGCAGCACTGGAAGACCAGGAAGTAATTTTGCCAAATCTGAAAGTCGGAGATCATCCCGATTGTACAGAATTGGAAGCTGTCGGGCACGAAACTCAACCGCCAGCTAGATACACCGAAGCTTCTTTGGTGAAAACCTTAGAAAGCGAAGGTATCGGTCGTCCCAGTACCTACGCCAGCATCATTGGCACAATCATCGACAAGGGTTATGCCCATTTGGTGACTAACGCCCTCATTCCCACCTTCACTGCTTTCGCCGTCACCGACTTGCTGGAAAAACATTTTCCAGACATCGTTGACCCCAGTTTCACCTCGAAGATGGAGCAAACCCTTGATGACATTGCCACAGGTGAAGCCAAATGGCTGCCCTACTTGCAGCAATTTTATTTGGGAGAAAAAGGGCTAGAAACCCTGGTAAAAGAACGGGAAAGTCAAATTGATGCCACCAAAGCTAGGACTGTGGAACTGGAAAATTTAGATGCCAAAGTCCGCATTGGGAAATATGGCCCTTATATTGAAGTCGAAAATGGTGAAGGAGTTATCACCGCTTCAATTCCCAAAGACCTGACACCATCTGACCTCGACCCCAAACAGGTAGAAGTATTGCTGCGGCAAAAAATCACTGGCCCTGACCAGGTAGGTAGGCATCCCGAAACTGGCGAACCGATTTATGTAAAAATTGGCGCTTATGGGCCTTATGTCCAATTGGGTGACAAAACCGATGAAAACCCCAAGCCGAAACAAGCCTCCCTACTCAAAGGTGTCACCCCAGAAACCGTTACCCTGGAAATGGCTGTTGGTCTGTTGGCACTACCCCGAACATTGGGAGTTCATCCAGTTACAGGCGGCAAAATCCAAGCAAGTTTGGGACGCTTTGGCCCTTATGTTGTTCATGACCAAGGTAAGGAGGGGAAAGATTACCGCTCCCTGAAAGCTGCTGATAATGTATTGGCAATTAGCTTAGAACGGGCTTTAGAATTATTGTCCGAACCAAAAAAAGGGCGCAGTTCCACCAACAGCAAGTCCAAGGCAGCCTTACGCGAATTGGGTACGCATCCAGAGGACGGAGAAATAGTTAACATCTACGATGGCCCTTATGGCCCTTACATCAAGCATGGCAAAACTAATGTCAGTATCCCAGAAGGTCAAACAGTAGAAGATATAACCCTGGCTGAGGCGCTGAACTTGTTAGCAGCTAAGGCATCGACTGGAAAATCGACTCGTAAAACGAGTAAATCAACGAGTTCCAAATCTAAGTCAACTGCTAAATCATCAACCACTGCTGCGAAAAAAAAGGCGACAGAAAGCTAGTTGCAAGTCAAGAGTCCAAAGTCCGACTCTTGACCCTTAATATTCATCCTTGATAGGATACAGTTCGATAGGTTGCAAGTGTGATAGTCTAAAAGGTAAGGGAAAACACAACGCCAAATTTTAGAAGTGGTTTATGTCCCAAATGCGGGATTGTGTATCAGCCCGATTGGAAGCCAGAGGTGCGAAAGTATACTATTTTCTGCGTACCTGTTAATCAAAATTGAGGTAGTATCTCAGGAGCGGTCAGTTCATGGACTATATAGAAAAGGTGCTGGAAAAGCTTAAGGAATTAGCTCGTAGGCTTATTGAGAGCCTATTAGGGCCAGAGGCTGAACCGGAACCGGAACTGATTCCGATTCCTGTAAACGATCGCTCGCGTCGTCGCCACTAAAATCACAGTGGTAAACTCGACGTTACAACCCTTACGCATTCTGGCATTGCATGGGCCAAACTTAAATTTGCTAGGACAGCGAGAACCAGGAATTTATGGTTCCTTGACACTAGCCGAAATTAACCGCCTGTTAGAAGAAGAAGGATTCAAGTTACAGGCGAAAGTTTTTCCTTTGCAGTCAAATCATGAAGGAATTTTAGTAGATACTATTCATGAGGCATTAGGGCAATATCAGGGAATTTTGATTAATGCAGGGGCGTACACCCATACAAGTGTGGCATTGCGAGATGCGATCGCTGCTGTTAACTTGCCCACAGTAGAAGTACATCTGAGCAATATTTACCGCCGGGAAGATTTTCGCCATCATTCTTACATCGCTCCAGTCGCGATTGGGCAAATAAGTGGTTTTGGCGTCCAAAGTTACTTGTTGGGCTTACAAGCTTTAGTGAATCATTTAAGAAAAGACAAAACGTAAAGAATGAAAAATGAATCGATTTTCGAGTTTAGATTTTGGATTAAATTCTTCAATACAGAATCCAAAATCCAAAATCCAAAATCCAAAATTCTATGCGTTACTCTCCTATAAGTCGGTTTAAAGGTACTTTACTCGGAGCATTCCTGGGGGGAAATTTAGTCTCTAATGGTAAAGTACAGTTTGAGAATTACCTAGATTTGGGCAGAATGGCGGTTCTGGGTACCCAGAGTTTGATAGCATTGGGTAGGTTAGATTTAGATGATTGGATAAGGCGTCAGCAACAAGAATCTCCTCATTTACTAGAAACTGATGACATATCAATAAAAATAATTATTTCCACACTACCAGTAGCACTCTTTTTTCACGAAAATCCAATTAAGCTACGACAAAACTTGTTGCGTGTGCTAAAAATCTGGGATGATGACCCAGTAGTAAGGGATGGAACACTAGCAGTAGGATATGCGATCGCTCTTGCCCTAACCGAAAAACTCGACCCCTTAACCCTAATCCCGCAAACGGTTTCTTTTCTCGGAGAAACACCGACATCAATACCAACAAAATTATTAAGAGTTCAGAATTTATTGCAACAAGGGGCTGGATTGTCAAGGGCGCAAGCTGAGTTTGCTAAGAAAGAAAAACTCAGTAACACTATTGCTATGGCGTTTTACTGCTTTTTAAGTACCTTGGAAGACTTTCGCCTTGCAGTTTTGCAGGCTACTCACAATGGCAATACTAAAATGCAAGATGCTACGCCTCTAATCTCACAGGCTACAGGTGCAATTACTGGTGCTTTATCAGGAGCATATAATGGTACAGGTGGAATTCCCGTAAATTGGCAAGTCTTGCTCTTGCAGAGGAATTCTCCAGCATGGGGACTAACTAGCTTTTCTCAAATGTTAGAATTGACCGATGCATTTGTGGCGGTGTGGTCAGGAGTGTATAATCTAGCTCTAAATCCAACGGAGTTAACAGAGGAAGAATGTGAGGTGGCTCTGCTTTCAGTTTATGCAGCTCCTCGCGTTATTCGGTCGCGTTAATCTCAATTATCGAGGAAGGCAGGAGGCAGAGGGCAGGAGGCAGGAGGAAAACTGCCCGACGCTCGCAGACTCGCTACCGCTGCGCTATCTGTAACAGCCCGCGACCTAATGGAGCAAGGGTTTAAGACAAGAACTCCAAATTTTCAATTTGGTGGCTCTTTTTCAGGAGGGGTTTGAATCCTATAAGTGAAAAAACCTTCTGCCTCCTGCCTCCTGCCTCCTGCCTCCTTCAATGACAAATAAGGGGCTTAAGACCTTATTCAAGGTAAGCAAATTTCTGCCATAGTGCACTAGTCTTATATACTAGAATTTTTCAGTAAACTCTCGGACTGATTCTGTAGGTAGCTATTGTGGTAAATCGGCAACAAAAAAGCCCCACCACCATAGTTGCAGCAGCCACAGAGCAAACTTCCCTGATAATTGTCTTTTTTTGAGCTATCAAAGTCGGCAATTGCAGGCAAAGATGATGAAAATGCAGCAATTTTTGCAGTTATTGACCCAGCAATTGACTCACTGGCGGCGACAGTACAAAGCACTACGCCGTAAGGGAAAGTTAATGAGAAGTCCCAAAAGTAAAAGCCATAGAAGGGAACTTATCAGGACTATGGCCACAAATTTATTCCTGTTCTTATCAAAAACCAATGAAAAAAGTGAACGCCGAAAACAAGAAAGAGCACTAAGGTTAAAGGCAAAATCGCTCAAAACTAAGAGTGGTATTTATACAGTCGGTTTAGAATGGTTACATCAACAGCGTTCCTTGGTGATTTTAGCGATCGCTGTAGTGTCCCTCACAGGGGTTATTGGATATAAATTATACAATCAAACTCAACTCCAAGTAGGAAGTCCCGCGCCCCAAACATTTACAGCGCCTTACACAGCTAGCATCGAAGATCAGAAACAAACAGAAGCCGAGCGTAAAGCCATCAGTAAAAGCTCCTTACAAGTGTTGATGGTTAATGTGCGAATAAACGAACAAATCAAGGAAAAATTGCAACAATTTCTCAATGATGGCAACGAAATTCGTGCCGTTGCTGGAGCTTTTCCTTTTTTTGATCCTCTAGTTTTGTCCATCTCTATCCAGAATTACCTCCGCTCCTGTCCTAACCCAGAATGGCAAGCACTGCTATTGGCTCTAGAAAATAGTAAAAATCAGCAGAAGAAAGGAATAGGACAAACTACCACCTCATTCCGTTCATCATTGATAGCCGCTCCTAATCAGGAACGCCAGCCGCACACAACACCACCTAAATCTGATTCCCAGAGTCCAGAAGAGACACAGACAGTTGATTTTTCTCAAAACACTAACTTTGCTCAAGCAAAAGCAGAACTAGAATCTTACGGCATCGCCACTTCTGAGAAAAACTTGTCTTTACTGATTGCCAAAATTTCCCAAACCCGCCAAAAATTTACCCAAGCCACTGCCAAACTTTTACAGTTGGAGAGTGTTAGCCCAGAAGCAGTATATGAAGAATCTCTCCTTTTGGATTTGTCAGATGCGGAGTGGGAAAAAACACAAATGGGAATTTATCAGAGTATAGAGCGAATTCTTACCCAAGGCATCCCACTGGGACTGCCACGAAATATCATACAAGATGCGGTGAGCTTACAAGTGCAGACTTTTGTACCAGAATCCGCTGAACCTTTAGCAAGCAAACTTTTGTTAGCTGTACTCAAGCCGAATCTACAAAACGATGAGGAACAAACGAGAGAAAATGCTCAAAAGGCTGCTGCGGGTATCCCACCGGTGATGGTAAAAGTACAGCGTGGTGAGGTAATTGTCAAAAAAGGAGAGCAGATTAGTGCATGGAACTTTGAGGTGCTGGAGCATTATCACCTAATTCGTCGGGAGGTAAAATGGCACGAGTTAGTGAAGTTAGCAGCTGTTATTGCGATCGCTATTGGCATTTTTGTCTGGGTAGAACGGCATATTGATCACGAATTGCGACAACGCGATCGCCTATTAGTATTATTGCTAACTCTAAGTGTGCCAGGAGTAATCACACTCGGATTGCCCTATACCACCTGGAGCGCCCTTGGTCTATTGTTGGGCAGTTTCTACGGCCCCACTTTAGGGTTGACAGTTGTCGGACTGCTGTTGCCGATATTAGGAATTAGCTTGGATATGAGCAAGGCTGCCCTTTTAGCTGGTGTAGGCGGAGGAATATTAGGTAGTTACATTGCACAACGATTGCGATCGCGTGAAGAATTGGCATTATTGGGTATTGCGATCGCTTTAACTCAGGGCGGTATTTACCTGGCTGTTAAAATCTTAATTGGTCAAGCATTTGGTTCAACTTGGTATATCGTCCTCCGGGAAGCCGGATTATTTGCTTTATCCGGTTTAGGCTGGAGTGTTGTTGCTTTAGGGTTGAGTCCTTATCTAGAAAAAGTTTTTGATTTAGTTACCCCAATCCGCCTAGCAGAACTGGCGAACCCTAACCGCCCTTTATTAAAACGACTTGCTACTGAAACTCCCGGAACTTTTCAGCACACACTGCTTGTCGCTACCCTTGCGGAAGCTGCTGCCAAAGAACTAGGCTGCAATGTTGAGCTAGTCAGGGCTGGCACACTATATCACGATATTGGTAAAATGCACGACCCCCTTGGCTTTATTGAAAATCAAATGGGGGGGCCGAATAAACATGATACAGAGATTAAAGATCCTTGGAAGAGTGCAGAAATTATCAAAAAGCACGTAACTGAAGGGTTGGTGATGGCGCGAAAACACCTTTTACCGACAGCGATTCAAGCTTTTATTCCAGAGCATCAGGGAACGATGCTAATTGCCTATTTCCATCACCAAGCCCAGCAAATGGCTCAGGAAGATCCAAGTTTAACGGTAGACGACGCAGATTTTCGCTACGATGGCCCAATTCCCCAATCACGGGAAACCGGAATTGTGATGTTAGCAGATTCTTGCGAAGCGGCGCTGCGATCGCTCCAAGGGTCAGATTCAGGTAAGCGTCCCCTTCGCGGCTCGTCTCTCTCTGGAGAAGGAAAGCGATCAGTTAAAGATGTCTCCAGTGAACAAGCTTTAACAATGCTAAATAATATCCTGCGTGCCAAATGGCAAGATAATCAACTCGTAGATTCAGGGCTAACACGAGAAGAAATGTCACAAATTGCTCAAATATTTGTGGATGTTTGGCAGCAATTTCATCACAAACGGATTGCTTATCCGAAGTTGAAGGCTGGTAGCACTGCGCGTAATTCGTAATGCGATCTCTCCGACTGGCTACACCTACGCATATCTGTTGATAATCAATCTTAAAACCTGAAGAGATTATTAGGAGTTAAACAAAAATGGCTACTTTAACTATTTGTTTACCAGACGAAAAACACAACAGATTAAAAGAACTTGCTCAAGCCAAAGGTATAAGTGTAAATCTGACTTAAATTAGCTTTTGAACTAAAGTTCAAGTCTTTCCCTCTCCGACTCGGCTACGGTGTACACACAAGTCGAAAAAAGATCAATTTCTCATTGTTCTCTCGTTTATCTCGTTTTATCTCGTTCCTATGCTCTGCATAGGAACGAGGAAATGCTTATCAAGCTAGGTTTTTAGGACTTGTGTGTACACCGTAGCTTAAAAAGGGGGATTTAGGGGGATCGAGATATGTGCAACTTCACATTA
>NZ_JAWJTF010000409.1:0-1468 GCF_048836525.1 Nostoc sp. CALU 546 | reverse complement strand
GTTCTTCTCCCACACTAAATAAAGCAATATCATTACCTGAGTCGCCACAAACAACAGTTTTTTCAGCATCAAGTTTCCATTTATGTTGTAGATACTTAACAGCTAAACCTTTATCAGCATCAAAAGGTAATATATCGAGGTCTTTACCACCACTATAGATTAAATTGAATTTTATATTTAGATTTTCGAGTGAATACTTAAGTTGTGGCAAGATTTCTGTTGCGGCTTCTTCTTTAAGAAGGTAGCTAACTTTAAAAGGACGCTGTTCAGATGTTTGCTGAGGTATCAGTTCCGCAAACTTCCTAGCTGTTTCTGCGATTAAATCACGATTCCAACCTACTGATAACTTTTTAGACCATTCTGTGTCAGAAGTCTCATAATTAGAGTTGAAGTATATTTCAGTTCCTACAGAAGTAATTAAAGCATCGGGGTTTAACAGGGCTTTTTCTGTTGCTAACTGCTCATATAACGTTAACGAACGCCCTGTTGCGTAAACTATCTTTGTTCCATAGGTTTTTCGATGCCTATCTAACTCACCATTGAGTTCCTCTAATGCGCGATCATCACCCACAAGTGTATGGTCTAAATCAGTTACAAATAGGAATGGCTTCATAATTAGTTGTTTGTGCTGCAAGCTGATTTTTTGTTAAAATTTATTAATTATACATACAAATGAAAATTATTCATATTTCTGTTTTTTGAGAATCCACAAAATAAATATACTTTAAGTAGCTTTTTTAGCTCTAACTTTTTATTGATCTTTAAGAAAGTCACAAAACAATATGAGTATAACTTATCATTTGTCGATTATGATCTGATGGTTGTAATCTATACATTTAGTCAAAAACTTATTTTCACATTGTTCACATGAGCCGAGATGCTTTGGTAGTAGGTATCAACAAGTATCCTTTCCTTAAAAATTCAGCAACAGGTAACTACAAGCATCTTACTACCCCGGCATCTGACGCAGAAGCGATCACTCAACTTCTAGAAACCCACGGGAATTTCCGAGTCAAGCGCTTTCCAGCCAGCAATATAGATGGGAGATTGCAGGTTAACCCAGATAAACATCAGTTTCATAGGATACAGTAACCGTGACCGTACAGCTATCCACACCTGACTTCCAGTGCCTTACCCGCATCGTACAGAATTTACCCGACTTTGCTAACGTGCGCGATCGCCGTCGTTTAGTCGCAGGTGCATTACAAGGTGTAGCCCAAGCAGATATTATCCTGGCGCGGTTAGATTTGGATGGTGCGCCAATGGGTGTTTCTGTGGAAGTGGTGCGATTTTTAGCTCAATTTGGACGAGTTGCTTACGATAAAGAAGCCCTCGCTGTCTTCCTCAACTATATTCAGCCTTACACTGGGGATGAAGATAAAGACTTTATCGTAAGTAAATTAATGCGGCGAGATGACCGCGTGGCAATTATTCAACATCCTGGCGGTCATTTGAAGAAAATTTCCAT
>NZ_JAWJTF010000121.1:0-27543 GCF_048836525.1 Nostoc sp. CALU 546 | reverse complement strand
GATTTTGCCCTCCCGCAAATGGATTTGAACCACCAGCGAATGGATTTTGACCACCCGCAAATGGATTTGAACCACCCGCGAATGGATTTTGACCACCCGCAAATGGATTTGAACCACCCGCGAATGGATTTGAACCACCCGCGAATGGATTTGAACCACCTGCAAGTGAGGTGATTACGTTATCACCCAGTTCCTCGTTAAGCCTTGAATTAATCTGGTCGTTAATAGTAACTCTCAAACCAAACCCATCTGTTATTTCACTTGTGCTGATACTATTGCTTTGGTTGCCAGCACCAGTCAAAGGGTCACGGACGCTAACTGCCGATGGATTTACACCGCCTGCAAAGATATTCCAGAAGTTATCATCAGCGAAAGGATTACCACCATAGGGGAAATCAGTTCCATTATTGCCACTACCACCGAATGGACTACCGCTACCTTGTCCATTACCAACACCGTTAAATATGTTGGAGAGGTCTTCATCACTCAGAACTTCACTCAGCCTACCGAAGGGTGAATTTATCAACGGATTGTTCCCACCATTAGAGAAGTTACCGCTATCGCTATTAATCAAATCTGTCATTAGAACTAATCCTCCTATTTTTAGCATGAAAATCTTTCTTGCATATAGGAATCCAACTTGAGTCTTGCGAGGTATTGATAAGAACCAAAACTTTATCAGGCAAGCTTTAAAGCAGATTGGCTTTTCAAAAAAAGTATGGAATTCCTATAGCTATCTGAACAGACAAAGTTAAGTCTGCTTCATGAGTTTTTTGTTTTTTTTAGCCAAATAGTTATTAGTTCTTAGTTTGTAATTTATGCTAATTACATCCACAATCTATTTGATTTAGCTTCTCAAGACAATAAAAAATATTTTGATAAGTTTGTCAAATCTTTAGATATTTTAATGCAATGATTTAGAAAAAGCGATTATAGCGGTTCTTGACCCAGCTAAGTACAATTTTGACCTCTCTCTAAACCTCTTTCCTAAAAGGAGAGAGGCTTTGAATTCTTTCCCCTTCAGGAATAGGGTTAGGTTTATTTGCATACCCGTACCTCACCGGATTGAAAATGGGTATAAAATACTTGATAATAAAATTAAATTTCCGTTAAATATGATATTGCAATAAACAATGTTTTGATAATTTTGCTAAATTTTTAGATATTTAGCATCCTAACTCTGGTTTTGTTCGTCCGAGACGCTGTAATTACTTTGAGTAGTTGCCGTAATTTGCAAAATACGCGTTTATATCAGAGGCTCTGACTAAATAATATAGACAAAGCCTCTGAAAAATAATTTATCAAACAGAATTCAGTTGGGTATTCTGTATGACTGGTGGATAGCGTAGCGGTAGCAAGTCAGACGCTCCTACGTCACTAACGCTGCGCTATCGAGCGTCGCGAGCGTCTGAATAACCGGGTTTAATACCCCCACAAAATCGTAGATTTGGTGGTGCAACAATTCAGTTGCAGGTCTGAATCCGCGACTGATTAGATTCTTCTGAATTTTTCTTCAACAGCAGAAAACTATAACTCTACACCATGTTTCTTGGCAACTTCAGTCAGTTTCTCATACTGATCTTGTGACACTTTAGTTAATATCTCTTCAGCCTGTTCTTTAGTACTTCCTTCTTTAGGAATTAAATACTTGACATAAAGAGATACAAAATCAGCAGCGATCGCTAAACCAGATAAAGCGTGTTTGTCAGCTTCCTTACCTGCGATCGCAGCTACCAACCCGGCTTTAATTGGGTCTGGTTTAACTTTCATGAACTGCTCGACAAGTTTAGGAACATAGTCTTCTGGTGGCAAATTATCTAACTTACTTCTATCAGGAGTAAAGTTACATTCTGCGGCTTGAGCTTGCTCTAAAACACACCATTCTATGTATTCTTGCAATGCTGCATCGGGAACGCGAGGGAGATAATTATGTAGCGCTAAATCAGACACAAGCTTACCGTGTAAATTGCTGTTTTATGCAAATGCATTAACGCAAGCCTAACCCACTATTTCTATAAGTTTTAGTGTGTTACGCTACGAGTTTTGAATATCAGGCATTGGGAATAGGACATTGGGAATAGGACATTGGGAATAGGGCATTAGAAAATCTCTGCTCCACTTCCTAATTTCTATTCCCTAATAACTCGCTTTAGATGTTCTTGTCCCCAGTCGCAAAGAGCTTTTAATACAGGTATAAGAGTTCTGCCATAATCTGTAAAAGAATATTGCACTTTTAAAGGTACATTTGAGTACACTTTTCGGTTAACAATTCCATCATTTTCTAGTTCACGAAGTTGTTGAATCAGCATTTTTTCAGTAATTTCAGGAATCAATTGTTTCAATTGGCTGTATCGTTTGGCTTCATCCTTCAAGTGCCAGAGAATCAAAATCTTCCATTTGCCTCCTAAAACTTTTAGCGTTGTTTGCACAAATGATGTGCCTTCAGTTTGCTTTTCTGACATATATTATGCGAACTTACAAAAAAGTAAGTACTTCCCAAAAAGTAAGTATAAGTATATTTTTGGATTAGAGTAATTCCTATTTCGACGGTATAAAGGAAAAGCATGGAAGTTTTAGGTGCAATTGCCCTGGTAACTGGCGCAAATGGAGGTCTAGGTAAGTACTTTGTAGAGGGATTGAGAGCGCAAGGTGTAGCCAAAATTTATGCTGGCGCTCGCAAGGTGGATGCTTTAGCTGAAATTGTTGCAACTGATCCGCAGCGAATTATCCCGATTCAGTTAGAAATTACTGATGAAGAATCTGTTCGCCAAGCTGCACTAAAATGTCAAGATGTCAACTTGTTGATTAACAATGCTGGTGTGGGCTTGAACCAGGGATTGATTGCTGCACCTGATTTGTCTTCCGCTAGGGCAGAAATGGAAGTTAATTATTTTGGGACGTTGATTATGTGCCGTGCTTTTGCTCCTATCTTGAAACAAAATGGAGGTGGAGCGATCGCTAATATGGTTTCAATGGTGGCGCGGGTGAATCTTCCTTTTAATGGGAGCTATGGCGCTTCTAAAGCAGCAGTTTTGTCATTGACTCAGGCGGTTCGGGCAGAGTTAGCGGCTCAAAAAACGCTGGTGGTAGCAGTGTTACCAGGAGCGATCGATATTGGTATGGGCAAGTCTTTCCCCGATCCAAAAGTACCTCCAGAAGAAGTAGTTCTGGATGCGCTGCAAGCTGTAGTTGATGGCATAGAAGAAGTTTACCCAGGTGAGCAGGCCAAGCAACTCAATGAGCAACTAATGCAAGATCCTAAAGGAGTTGAAAAGTTTATTGCGACATTTTTACCAGGGTAAAGAGTTGATGGAGCGATGTCTCCGACGGGCTACGCCTACGCATTTTTGGTGTTATCTATTTGTGTAAATTAGGGCATACTGTAAAGCAGGTATAAACATATAATTTGTTCATGAAACCTGCTTTACACATAGGACAGCTAACTATCTGGAAGGACGATCGCGGGTTTGGTTTCATACAACCTAATGATGGTAGTCAAGAAGTCTTTCTACACATTACAGGATTTAAAGACGTTAACCGTCGTCCTCAAGCTGGTGATTTGATTTGTTATCAATTAACAGTTAGTAAAGATGGCAAAGTACGCGCTTGTAATGCTTTTATTGAAGAAGTTAAATCAAAATCATTATCTTCTACCGCACCAAATAAGTCTGTATCCAGAACTGTAGATAAATCTTTATCATTAGCATTAAATACATTACTTCTATCTTTACTACCAGGGTTGGGTTCAATTCATCTTGCACTAACAACTGGCAACCCAATTCCGCTAATTCTTTATCCTGTCATGAGTTTAATTACTTTTGGACTATATGCCGATGATAAGTCTCGCGCACAACAAGGACGATGGAGAACGCAAGAAAATACTTTACATCTGTGCGAATTTATGGGTGGTTGGTTAGGTGGTTTTGTTGCTCAACAGAAGCTACGTCACAAAAGCAGCAAAGCTTCTTATCAAGTTGTATTTTGGGTGATAGCAATTCTTCACATTGTATTTTGGTTAGATTGGCTATTTTTTGGTAGAGCGTTGATAAATCTGTTTTTTGGTATTACTTCTAGGGGGTAATTAAGTTTAGTCTGATTGTCATAGATCGCTCACTTCGATGACCAATCCAGTAAGCTGTAAAGTGAGTGTTGTTTAGGAAACTATAAACTACAGAAATTTCGATGCCTTACCCTATGACTAACCCACCTGATAATTAAATTAAACGGGTAAATCCTAGAGATATTGTGATAGTAGTAAGCTAATGATGTTTTTACCAGAAGGTAAGGTGATTATGGCAATCACATTTGATAAAGCTGCATCTGGGAATATGACTCTTGAGGAGTTCTTTAATTATGACGATGGTACAGATGCTCTCTATGAGTTTGAAGATGGAGAATTGCTTCTGATGACGGCCGAGAGTGAGATAAATCGACGAATTACCATGTTTATCCTTGTCTGCTTTGTGCAACTGGGTATACCTGCTTATCGGCTGTCGATGAAAACGGAAATTATGACTACTGGCTCACGGGTGCGCGTTCCTGATTTAGTGGTGTTTTCTGAGGAGTTGGCGACAGCGATGGAGGGGGCTAAACGATCTACGGTAATGCCAGAAATGCCACCGCCGTTATTAGTGGTTGAAGTGGTGAGTCCAAATCAGAGTAGTCGTGATTATCGCTATAAGCGATCTGAGTATGCCGCACGGGGTATTTTTGAGTATTGGATTGTTGATCCGATACAACAGCGAGTGACAGTTCTGGAATGGGTAGAGGGTTTTTATGAGGAGAAGGTGTATTTAGGAGATAGTGCGATCGCTTCGCTTGTATTTGCTGATCTAAAGTTGACTGCTGTCCAAGTTTTGCAGTGCCATTAACGACGACTGCATGAGTCTTGAACAGCTACAAGAACTGATGGATTGAAGAAACGGTGATAGAAAGCTGGAAGAATTTTGAGAATTAAGCTGTCCGAAAACGTGCCAACTCCTCACCAGTCTTCGCATCATGGGCGTGGACTGTACACACCAAACATGAATCAAACGATCGCGCCACATGACCAACTTCCACCGGATCGCTAGAATCGTAAATGGGTGTCCCAATTAACGCTTCTTCAATGGGGCCGCGGATTCCTTCACCGTCACGAGGCCCAATATTCCAAGTACCAGGGGCAATCACTTGGTAATTCTTAATTTTACCGCCCTCTACTTCAACCCAGTGAGATAAGGAACCTCGCGCCGCTTCCGTTGCACCCCAACCACGACCATCTTTTTCTGTAGGTTTAATATACCAAGGGTCGTTTAATTTGAATTCGCGCAAACAGTGTTCAGCTTGGCGATATAACTTGACAATTTCGTGAACTCGTGCTAGCTGACGCACATGAATACTAGGGCCACCCATCCGTTTGAAGACATCAAGGATGAAGGGGTCGTAGTGTTGCCAAGATTCGCCATGTTTACCGCCAGCTACTAATTGCCGCGCTAAGGGGCCAGTTTCCAAGCGTCCGAAGTCTTTGTGCAGGACTGCACTCGACCAAGAGTAGGCGTTATCGAAGTCTTTGGTATTGATTGCAGTGGGTTTAGTGGTGCGATCGCTAGGATGAATATCTTCTGTCCCTTCATCGTACCAGGAGTGAGTTGTATTCTCGCGGGTAAATGACTGATCCATTAAAACGTGAGTGTCTGCGAAGCTGTCATACACTCCACTTTTCATAATCATCGCCGCATTTCGTCCCTCGATAGTCGGCTTTTGGTATTTATCTTCATGGGCTAAATATCCCCAAGTCACATATTTACCAACACCAGCACCATATCTATCTAAACCGATATCCAAACCCATCCGCCAATAAAAACCTAAGTCGGAATCTCGATGATTGCGGTCTTCATCTAACCAATCTCTGAAGTCATCATAACTTTGGATTTGTTCGTAGCGTTCTAAAGAACAACCCAACCACACTGGTTCTAACCAATTGGTGCGGAAATATTCGAGAAGCGCCCAAGCGCGGGTAATGTCTGTTAGTGTTGGGGCGCACATCACGCCACCAGGCACCATATAACTGCTGTGGGGCCATTGTCCGCCCAATAGTGCATAAATTTCTACAGGTTTGGCAGAAATTGTGATGCCTAGTTCATAAGATTTGCCTGTGAAAGCAGCAAAGCGTCTCACAGCTTCTTCATAGTAACGACTATGGCGGTATTTTTTATTGGTCAAATCAATGGCAAACAAACCATAAAAATACCGGGGAATACTTTGAATTGTCTCGACAATTTGTCCAAGATTTCTCGCTAAAATTGCATTGCGGGGAACTTCTGTTTCCCAAGCTGTATCTAATGCCCAAGATGCACAAGTTAGATGAGAACCGCCACAAATTCCGCAAATGCGAGGCGTGACAATTAATCCGGCTTGGGGGTCTTTACCGCGCAGGATAACTTCAAATCCACGAAATAATTCGGCGTGTGTCCAAGCGTTGACTACCCGCCCATTCTCAATATCAACTCGGACATCTAAATCGCCTTCAACTCTACCGACGGGCGAAATGTCTAATGATTGAATTGTCATTTGTTATTTGTCCTTTGTCATTGGTCATTTGTCCTTTGTCGTTTGTCATTTGTCATTTGTTATTGGTAATTATTCACTCGCCCTACTGCAAAATAGTCGAAACCCTTGATTTCTCATTGAGAGGTATAGAGGAGTGTGAAAGATTATAGTCATTAGTCAAATCACAAAGGACAAATGACTAATGACCAATGACAAATGACAAATGACTAAACTGTAAAAAAGTCTTCTTCTGCCCAAGGTGGTGCTGCGTCTTTGGCGACCATTGTGAGTAAGGCGTAGTCTTTTTTGTTCACCCCTGGCGGTAATTCTTTGGGAACTCCCATTACTGTTTGGGTTTTAAATACGGTTCCCGGTTTAAGGTCAAAGAAGGGAAATTCTGGTTCTGTGCAACCTAAACAAGGCATTCCGGCACGAGTTTTGGATGAGACGCGGTTCCATAAGATGCGGTTGCAGGAAGAATGAGTCATGGGGCCGCGACAACCCAAGTCATAAAATAGACAGCCTTTGCGCTGACCAAATTCGGCGGTTGAGGCTTTGTAGGCAAAGTGGACGTTGCGGGTACAACCTGTTTGGGTATAGGTGTTAAAGAAGGTTTGGGGACGATTTAGTTCGTCGAAAGCAATGTCTGCTATGCGTCCAGTAGCGATCGCAACTAATATCTGCGTAATCCAGTCGGGATGGGCGGGACATCCGGGAATATTAATTACAGGTAATCCGGCTTGTGAGAGAAAATCTTTCCCTAAAAAGCCGCCTTCTTGACGTTTGAGAAATTGCAAACCTTCTGATTCGCTGGGGTTGGGTGACATGGCGGGAATTCCTCCCCAGGTTGCACAGTCTCCCACAGCAACGATAAATTTAGCAACTTTGGCGAGGTCTGCTAACCAATCTTTCATGGCGCGATCGGCAAAACGATTCCATTCGCCAGTACCGTTGGGGGCGTTGACAACACTGCCTTCAAATACCAAGATATCTAGGGGAATTGTGCCAGAAATGCAATCCCGCAGCAGTTTTTGTAAATTGTTGCCTAGTTCCACTCCCAAGGAGGGATGCCAAAGTAAGTTGATACCAAAATCGGCAATCAAATCACATACTGTCGGTTCTTCAGCGTTGAGAAATGACATGGTGTTGCCTGAACAAGCACCACCTTGTAGCCATAGTACGTTAGTCATCGGCTATGCGTTTTTCTATTGTTTCCCATGCATGATGTAGGTGATAATGCTTGTCGAGTTTCACCTGTTTATCAATATTTGTTTTTCAATACTAAGATATTTTTTTCTTTAATTCGCTTTCATTAAAAAAGAATTAATCATTAACAATAACTGAAATTCCATCAATATTAATTTAAAGGTTTATGTCTGCTAAATGTGTTACAAAATTAGCAGATAGAACAACCACAAGCTTGGAATAATGCTGTACTTTCTGCGCTAACACACCCTACGTATATTCCAAAAATCCAACAGGAGTTTTAGAGGATATTTGAAAAGTCATCTTGTCGGTATCAAATATTTTCGATCCCCCTAAATCCCCTGATAAATTGAGGGACTTTGATTCCGGTTTCCACCTTTTGAAGCTACGGTGACACAAGTTGACTTACCCCCCTTAATCCCCCCAATGCATTGGGGGGAAACAAGAAATCCAGTTCCCTCCCCTTGTAAAGGGGAGGGTTAGGGTGGGGTAAAACCCTTGTTAATCAGCTATTTCAGACTTGTGTGCCTTTTGAAGGGGGGTTAGGGGGGATCGAAAAGTGCCTAAATATTACACCAAACCACTTTTCTACTATTATTCGTTGGATTGATGAAATTATTGCTTACTTTGATGATGGCACTGTGGGAAGAAAACTTTGCGATTTACTGAAATTCTTATTATTCAAAATGGGTTCGCAACAATTAATCACTGGTTGATTAGCTATTGCTTCTAAGCCAACTGAATGAAGCAAAGTTGTCCAGTTTGCTAGTAAAGTCTCATTTTGGGGATTTTTATTGCGTAATTCTGCCAAACTCACGATAGCATCATACCAAACACCATTTGCAGTATATAGCGTTGCTTTTTGTTGGGGTGTTGCTTGTTTTAGTTGTTCTGTTAATGTTGAATTTTGGTTAACTCTTTGCACCCAGCCATCTGCATAATCCAGTTTCGTCGGTTGTTTTTGGTCGCATTGAACCCGCACTTTAAAAAACCAGTGATACATTTTTCCTACCTGCAATGAACCTTGATTTTGGGGATAATGAACGGTAATAATTCCTGGTGATTTTGGTGGTGTCAAATAAGTTCGGTATAAAGTTTGGCTTTTGTTATTAGTTTCCTCTTGCAAAACAAACTCTATGTTGGCTATAGATGATGCATTATAGGGAACAAAAAATAAGAAATAAGGATGTTCAGCGCTTGTCAAACCCCAAACTTGAGTGATGGAAACATCCGCTTCCTTACCTTGTTTAAGAGTTTGTTGATAGGTCGGTACTAAGGCTGTTACCGTTTGATTAGCTGCATCGCATCCACGGCTTGCAGCCCCACCTCTAGAACCTGCGGCACTTCGGTCTGGTGGTGGTGGCGGTGGGATAAATTTGACTGAGGACAGATGATTATTAACTGGTAACGCCTGGAGTTGCAGAGGGTAGGATATATTGCTAGTGAATGCTATCACCAAGGCTATGGTTAATTGAAGGTTTTTCATAATTCGTTGTTAAGCAAAAAGATATTTTTATGATTGTTTGATAGATTTTATAAGAAGAATTCAGAACTCAGGAATCAGAAAACAGCTATGAATTCTGTACGAGTAGGTGACGAATATTGGTTAAAAGCGAGTGTTTAGTGGGCGAAAAAAATTAAAATATTCTCACCTTAAAACTCTATCTCTTTATGGGTAGAGTATTCTGAATTCTGTTAGCGGTAGCGGGGCGTTTAGCCCATTCTGAATTCTGACTCCTGTTTTATAACAGCTAAGAAGATAACAGCACTACCTCCTAAAGCGATCGCCGCAGGTACAAAGGGAAGCCAATAACTGTATAGTATTAATAATATCAGGCAAGAACTGTATAAACTCAGGAATGCCACCCCCATTCCCAAGGCTAAATAAGCGAGTTGTCGCAGATAAGCTGCAAGCAAACCCCCCGTAATCGCCCAACCCCAAAGCCAAATCACTTCACCCCATACATCCCAAGTTGATAAAAGAGGCCGCCCATCTAAAGCCGCACTCAATAACTGACTTACCATCTGTGCTTGTAAAAAAACTCCTGCTATTTCCTGTGGTTTGCCTTGAGAGGAAGCGTAGGGAGTGAATGAATAATCACGAAAACTTTCGGCTGTTGTACCAATTAAAACTATCCGGTCTTTGACTGCATCGGCTTTGAGTTTACCAGCCAATGCTTCTTGTAGGGTAATACGAGGTGCGATCGCTTCTAAGTTCACAAAAGAGCGATAATTGAGTAAAATTTGGTGTCCCAATGCATCAATCCCTTGGTAGCCTCCGGTATGAGCCTCAATTGGTTTTAAGGTCAGCTTGCCTAATTGCCAAGCACCATCAGGGCTAAATTGTAACTTAATTCCTTTTGCATATAAATAACGTAATGTCAACTGCACATTTAAGGCATAAGGTGCAGTACAGGGAGATGAGGGAGGGGGAGTTAACGCCAACAGATGCCGCCGCACCACATTATCAGCATCGATGACGATATCACTAAAGCCGAGAGCGTTGGGAGAAATTTCTGGTGGTGGTTTGATGCCTGGTTTGCTAGTTTGGGGGTTACTAACTTGACATACTGCCACAAAGCGATCGCTTTTTCTCATTCGTTCTGCCAACTTTGGATAAGCTGGCTGTACAGCATAATCTCGGTATATATCCAAACCAATCACCCGTGGTTGATATGCCTCTAATTTTGCCAATAATTTATCTAGAGCCTCATCTGATAAAGACCCTCGTCGATTGGGAGATTGGGATTGTACATCTTCTTCAGTAACCGTAATTACCAGTATGCGAGAATCTGGTTTTTCCTGGGGACGCAGACGTAGCAGATGGTCAAACGCCATTAACTCCCATGATTGCAGTAAACCAAAATACCGTACTCCCATTAACAATGGTGTGATAACTATGCAAGCAAGCATAAACGCAGACAAAGCTTGTCGTAGGTTGATACCTCCCCTAATTGGGGTTTTGGGTATGGATGTTATCTGCTGACTATTCTGGTTGACGTGCAATTCTCGCCACAGCAGAGGTATCGTTGCGGGATTTTGATAAATTACAGGCAACCAAGTAGCACAGGGAAATTGAGTTTCTAGTCCTTGCAACCGTTCCCGCGCTTCTCTGACTGCGATATATAAAGATTTACCACGAGCAAAAGCTTCTAAAAAATACTTCAGAAATTCTTGCGCCACCCTATCAGGAACCGGTTCTCGCATGACGATGATTTGGGGTATATGCAAATCTGCAAACTCCCGCGCCAAACCCAAACCATCACAGGAGTTAAAAATTGCCAAATGTAAACCTCGTTCTACCGCTTTTCGCAAGCCATATTTTAATTGACTAATTGTCAAGCTTTCTGTTTGATTAATATAAATTTTCCCTTCATTACCGCTTCCATCAGTAGCACTATGTCCGGCGAAAAACAAAATCTGCCAGTCTTGTTCCCATAGCTGGTCAGTGAGGTCTTTACCTGATGGCTCCACTAGGAAGGTAGTATTGGCATGAGGTAATTCTTTCAAAAGCTGACTGTCTGTTTGGATATCAATTCCTTGACTATTACCCAAAATTGCTAAAACTTTCACCTGCGATTGAGGGGGTGAGTTGCGGCTAACTTGTTCATAACTAGGCGCACTCAAAGCTATTTCGGCTTTGGGATAACGTTCTAATAAATCCCACAAATGCCAAGGAAGTTTTTGCAATCTCAGGTCATTAGTTTGGAGGAGTACGCGGATATGGTCTTCCGGTAGAAGTTTTTCCAGCCATTTTTCGCGGATAGTCCGAAAAGTAGTGGATGATAGCCAGCTATTTAAGTGAAATCTCAAAGTATCCGCCGCTTTTTCGCAATCTTCCAAAGAAGGAGTTTGTGTTGATTGCTTAGGAATACCAATAGGGCGACCAGTAAATTTGAGTTTACAGTAAATAGACTGCCATTGATGGTAGCAAAGAACAATTTCTGGGTCTGGCGGTAGTTCGCCACTAATTTCTACAATTGGTCGGACATTTTCATCACCAATTTGCAGGGTTACAGGAAATCCTGCCTCAAAACTGCCTGTGCCTAACTTTAAAACTACTAACTTCCCCAATGTCAGTACTCCAGATATGGCGACGTAACTTACTTTAGTACAAGATGTTACGCTACTATATACGACTGTTATCAGGGTCTATGCAGTGAATGAGCCGTCAACAAGCTTCTAACCACGACTGCAAATCAGCCATACTGGTAAAATCTAACAGTGCTTCACTCAAATCTTCAAGAATAGGCAAAGGTAAACCAGAGATTACGGAGCGCATTTCTGGGGAAATTTCTCCAAATCGCTTCGTTATCTGTCGCACAATTAAATTGACTGTTGCTTCTTCGCGTCCTTTTTCACGTCCTTCTTCGCGCCCTTCTTCACGTCCTTCTTCACGTCCTTCTTCTTTAATTTCTCGGTAAACTCGCGTTTCCTTGAGAGTTATCCCCAGCATTGTTTCCACCTCTGTTCTACTTAATTCTTCAAACTTGTACACCATGATTGTGGTGATTATCTCTATTATGGCGCGACTCGTGGGGGATGATACTTCCTGACGAGTTTTAGTTAACAAATACCTTGCTGCTTCTGGTGCTTGTTCTTCCTGTACTGTAGTTAATACCATCAGTGCTACCCAAACAGGTAAGGTACGAATATCGCCCAATTCATCCAAATAAACTCGATGTAATTGTCCGCCATTCAGGAATGAGCGATGGGGATTAATATCACTTTGCTCGATACTACGAGATGGGTAAATTATCACTGCTTGCCAATCGCTAAATCTGTCACGATTGCGGTAAAAATACAGTGAGGACTCAGCCAATACCCGTTCATATAGCCTTTCATCTTTTTGAAATTGGACTTCGCAGAAATACACAACTCCTGCACCTGCATTTTCCGGTGGAAGAAATACACCGTCAATTTCAAATTTGGGTTCTTTGACTGCTACTGAATCAAATCGATAGGTGGCTGCATTTGTTGGCGGATTTGTCAATAATTCAAATAAAAGAGTGGGATATTGTTGAAATAGTTTGTAAAAAATCGAGTCTCGCCGCATGAAAAATTCCCATTTTACTTAGAAACAACTACTACTAGAGACAGACAAACCACGAGGGTTAATATTTGGGACTTCAGCTACTAGAGATACATTACCGTTTTTATCGATAATCCAGCCTTGCGCCTCGACTATTTTAGGTGGGGAAGATGGCAGAATTTCATTAATCACATTACTATTTTGATCAGTATTTATTGCATCTAATGTTATCCATCGTGCTGTAGATACTTCACCTTGGAATGGTTCTATCGGACTGCGGGCAATTCCTCCCCGTCCTGTTACGGTGAAGGAACTACGTCTAGCGGAACTACCGGGGTTACAACTAGAGACAATTTGTTGTGACGCATCCGTTAAATTGTCAGGTAATTGTACCAAACCGCGACTAGGGTCTACATCAGGTGTATTAACTGTGACTGTACCTGTTAAGCCAAACTGAGAACTAGCATCAATATCATTGGTGTTATTTAGCGGTGTTGATGGGCGTTGTGCTAGACCAAAAATACTCTGAGCATTAATGTTAATATTGCCACCTTTTCCTTGAAAAGCATTGGCGACAATATCATTATTTTGATTGGAAGAAGCAATAACAAAGCCGTCAGGTGCGTCAATAGTGACGTTACCTCCACTAGCATTATTGAAAGCTTGGGCAGAAATCAGACTTTGATTTTGCAAGAATAACAATTCTACGTTTTCTAATTTGATATTTGCACCTTCACCAGCATTGGTTTCTGCGGTGAGTTTTCCTTGGTTTAGGCGAATTGTGTTGGCATTTGCAGTTAAGTTCCCCGCTGCACCTGTACCTGTGGCGCTGACGGTGATTTCTCCTCCCTCACGGACATTCAAAATTGGTGTGTTGACAAATAAACTTCCAGCTCTACCGCTTCCTTGAGCTTCGGAAAATAAGGTACTGGGTATTTCTTCAGCGCCAATGGTTCCAGTACCAATCACATCTACAGACTCGGTAGCATTGACAGTCAAAGTTCCGCCTGAACCATCACTAAATGAGCCAGCCCTGACTTCCCCCCCATTGCGAATTAGCAATTGTCTCACGTTTATATTGGCAATACCTCCCTGAGCGGAACCAAAGTTGTCTGCTGAGATTCTGGCTCCATTTTCAACAGTCAGGGTATTAGTGGTAATGTTTAACTCTCCAGCATCGCGGGTAGCTCCTGGTTCAGCGGAAACGAGAATGTTACTTCTGCTAGAATCATCCGCGATCGCAGCTGTTCCACTCACTAAAATAGAATCAGTAGCATTGATAGTTAAAACTCCCCCTTTTCCACCACTGCGTGCTGACGTGGAAATCTGCGCCCCACCCAAAACATTTAACTTTTGAGTGTTAATAATTAAATTGCCACCATCTCCTGTAGCACCCTCTTCAACTTGAGCAAATAAACCACTACCGATTAAATCATCTGGGGTTCTTCCGTTAACAGTTATAGACTCAGATGCTATAACTCTCAATTCCCCAGCATTACCTCCAGCAAAAGTAGCTGCTGAAATCTGTGCGCCTCCTTGAACTAGCAGATTTGCAGTCTCAATGGTTAATACTCCACCATTACCTGTAGCTCCTGATGCTACTGTGGCAAATAATCCACTGATTTTATTAAAAAAAGGTGAATACCCTGTAAGTTCAATAGAATCGAAAGCTTTGACCGATAAATTTATACCTCTACCTGTACCATAGGTAGCAGTTGAAACCTGTGCCCCTCCTTGCACAATTAAACGTGGAGTTTCAATTGTCAGAGTCTTTCCTTCACCTGTAACGTCCCTACTAACTTGATTAAAAATACCTGTTGGGAAAAAATCTTCTGTCGTCCCAATTAACTCTAATTGTTCTGAAGCGCGGATATTGAAATTAGCTGCTTGTCCATCAAAACTAGCTTGAGAACTCACTTGACTACCTTCAGTAATAGTAATGCCTCTTCCCTGCATCTGAATATCAGCACCAAGGAAATCGCTAGAACCAACAAAGGCTGCTTTAGAGAGGGTGATGTCTTGAAAATTTTGCACACCCTCATAACCGAAAACCCAACCTTTATCTGTAGGTGTAAGGTTGACAAAACTGTTACTGGAGACACTGCCTAACTCAATTCTTCCTCCTGGTGTTGTTAAAAAACCCTCATCTAAAGCTACTTCGCCACCAATCAGTGCTAAGGTTTTGGCTGAAGGTACTTGCAAACCAACAGGATTGTCAGATGGATCTAATGCGATCGCTTGATTAATAATTTTTCCTGGTACTTCTCCAAAACCTAAACCCACAGGCACATTGATAGTCAGTAGAGGGTTAATCTGCGTTGGTGTAGCTAAAAATTCTGAGTCATCAGCAAATTTAATTCTATTGGCTGTAGTCGCAATAAATGAGCCACCAACATTGAGAGTAGCGTTATAGCCAAAAACAATTCCATTCGGGTTTATTAAGAATAAGTTCGCTGTATCATTGGTACGGATTAATCCATCAATGATAGATTGAGATTGACCTGTAACACGGCTAATAATATTCTGTATATTTGCGGGGTTTTGAAAATGTGCAATGCCATTTGTAGGAATGGAAAATTCCTCAAAGCTATGAAATAGATTGTTGCCAACCGTCGTACCACCTGTAATTTCACAATTTGTGCAATTTAGTGGAACGATGGAGTTATTAAGTAAAGTTTGATCTGGAATTATCTGCGCTGTAGTTGGTGTAGAGGTTAGTGAATAAAATATAAAACCCCAATTGAGTAGAGAGAATTTAGCAACAAAATTTTTCATAAGCTATAAAATGAAATTTTTGCATAATTGATTTTATATTTAATTGGTTTTAAATTTATGTAAAAATAACAGCCAGAAATATCATCAGTAAATTCTGACTGTTCAGTTTATTGATATTTACTTTATCTAGTGATGATTTGATTGGGATTAAACTTACGTTTTAGCAGGTAAAGTGTACCAAAGGCTGCTAGAGCTAATAGACTGGATATTGCATTACTCTTTTCAGGGACTGCTTGAGGATTAATAACTCCCTGTTTAACGATATAACTTTCATTAAGAGTGCTGTCAGAAATGTCACCTACAAGCAGATTTAGATCGGGATTGGGAGGACGGACACCATCTAGCAAATTATTATTTAATATATATGTTAAATCATTGACAGCTTTATCGAGGTCGATAGGATCGGGCAGAGGTGCAAAAGTTTTACCAGGGTTTTCTGGATCTAAAATAAAATTGATGTAGGGTAAAGGATCTCCATATTCTTCAAAAATACTATATCGAATATAGTTTCTAGTATCTGAACCTACAATCAACTCCGCCAACAAATCTCCAACAGAAAATTTTGTTTCTAGTTTTTTAAATGGAGTTTCCAAAATAGGATGACCATCTGCATCATACTGTTCGGACATTAATGAATTTTCGATACCAGGAAGCTTGCCAGATCCAAGCTCATAGTCTGTAATTGCACTTTTAAAAAGACCAATTTTGTCTTCATCTACAGGTAGATCATCTAGTGCCGTATCAACTATTATATTTCCTGATTCATCTGTATCAAATAGTTTGAATTGATAAATTATTGAAGTTTCATCAACGCCCATTCCACTATGTTGATGACCAGAGCTTCTTTGAGCTGCTGCTGGTTGCATAAATGCTGATGTCACAATCATACTAGCCGTTGTTAAAGCCATGATTAATTTCATTAGTTTATCTCCAATCGTGATGTGAATTAAATTTATTGTTTGGTGGTTAAAATGCTAATTAAGACAGGATTAAATCTATCAAAATTAATTACATATTCTTTTGTCTTAAGTAATTTAGTCCCAATTAAACCATATAACGCCGTGTATATACTATACTTACATGATTTGTTTATGAAAATTTACAGCTAATTATGAATATTTATGCTGTTTCTTGGGTGCAGACGTATCCACGTTTTTTACACACACATATAATTTTGTTACAAAAGGGGTTCAGCAAAAGCTCTAATATCAACACCTTACAAATCTGCAATTAACCTCGCTTTCCTGAGCAAGAATTTCAGGACTGTCTCTTCACGGGAAATAATATCAGCCCTTCCCTGCATTCCCGGTTGAATAGTACACTGATGGTTGCTCTTACCTAAGAACAAGCTTTCTGGAAGGATCGTCACTTCGTAGAAAGAACTCGCGCCACCCTGCATAGAAATAGAAGCATTGGCGACTGTGGACACCAGCTGATTGCCTTGAGATTTGATCGTATCTTCAGAAATTTGACTGACAATACCTTTAAGAGTACCGTAGTCGGGATAGGGACAGGCAGAAACCCGCATTTGTACTTTTTGACCTTTTGCCAACTTGCTAACATCATCAGGGGAGACGGCGGCTTTAATTACTAAGGGAGCATTGCTAGGGACAATTAGAGCAATTTCCTCACCCAGACGCACCGATTGACCGGAGTTTCGGAGATTTAGTTGAGAGAGAATCCCGTCTTCGGTGACTAGAATCTTAGTTTGGCTAAGATCGCTTTCTACTTGTTGTAGTTCTCTGGTGTCACGCTGGATCTGATTTTTCATTTGAATCCTCTGCTGGAACAAAGCTTCCCATTCTCGATTGAGGATGGCGAGAGTGGCTTGACCGCTAGCACTTTCTTGGGCAATAGTCTCTTTAGCGATCGCAACTTCAGCATTACTGGGATTGAGAGCAGCTTGAGCGCGTTGTAATTTTGCCCGCACTGCTGCTACAGCTTGTTCTTGCTGGGCAATAATTTGCTGTTGCGCTTCAACATTAGCCCGTCGCACCTCAACTGCTTGTTTTTGTTGGACGACATCTAACTGCACTTCTTCTAATTGATTCAGAGATAAAGCTCCCGCTTGAACCACCTTTTGATAGCGATCGCGTTTGGCTTGAGCGGCGCTCATCGCCGCCTCTGTTGACTGGAGGTTAGCATGAGATGAACGCAGATCCACCTGTGCTTGATACCATTCATTTTGCGCTCTTTTTAAGTTCGCCTCGGCTTCTTCTACTTCCGCTTTGGCAGTAATTTGCTGATCTCGATAATTGCGTTGGGCGCGATTGAGTGAAGCTTGAGCCGAAGTCACCACACGGTTTTTCCGCTCGGTTTCCGCTTTAATTTGACGATTCAAAGCTTGAACTTGAGCATCGATTTGCAATAGTTGCAGTTGCGTCTGCTGGATGTTGCTTTGCAGTTGGCTTTTTTGAGTTTGCAGACGGGAATCATCGATAGTAGCCAGCACGTCTCCCTTTTTCACTGCTTGATTTTCTTTAAAAAAGACGTTTGTTACCTGACCTTCCGTAGCTGCTTGTACGAGCCGTAATTCTCCCGTAGGGCGGACACTCGCCTGTCCTTTAACGGTTACTTTATATTCGATCATAGAAGATAGTGCGATCGCTCCGCCAACACCAGCGACGAGTACCAAACTGCCTAATCTCGCCCAATTACCAATCGGCGGGAGAAATTCATTGCTTTCAACTGGGGGCAGAGAGTCTGCGTTAATCTGGTTAAGCATGACAGTTTTTTTGGTAAAGATTAGCGAATGCTAGTTGAGGAACTTCCATTCAGATAAAAGTTGGCAAGATTTTTGGCGAAACCATTGACTCTCGATAAATCAACACCGTCGAGAAAGTCTAGATGCTCGCCAGGTTGATGACACAGAACTTCTGGAGAACCTTGAATTTTTAGTTGTCCTTTTTCCAGCATGACAATCCAATCAGCTTGCTGGATGACTTTGGGGCGGTGACTAATCAAAATAGTGGTTTGACCTTGGCGGTGAGTTAGCAACTGGTTTAACACTTCGGCTTCACTAACCGGGTCGAGAGCGCCAGTAGATTCATCTAAAATCAGCACTGGCGGGTTATTAACAATCGCTCTCGCAATGGCTAATCTCTGCCGTTGTCCACCAGAAAGATTAGCACCAAATTCTCCTAAGACTGTTTGATATTTGTCAGGGAGGTTGCTGATAAACTCGTCAGCCCCAGCAATCTGGCAAGCTTGCACAATCTGCTCAAAGGTAATGTAAGGCGAACCTAAATGGAAGTTTTCCATAATCGACCGACTCCAAAAGTGCGCGTCTTGAGGAACTAGAACCACTTGTTGACGGAGACAGTCTAGAGAAAGGTCTTCTAGGTTATAAATACCAAAGCGAATATTGCCAGACTGGAGCTGGTATAAACCTGCAATCAATTTAGCCAAAGTGCTTTTACCGCAGCCAGATTTGCCGATTAGGGCAATCACCTTGCCACCAGGAATAGTTAGAGAGAAATCTTGCAACAGTTCAACTCTGCCTGCATGATGAAAGTTGAGGTTGGTACAAGTGATGTCTGCGTTGCTCTGAATTTTTACCCAAGGCTTTTGGCTATTATCTAGAGTTTCTGGGGTAGCGTCAATAACTTCGGTGAGACGTTGGGTAGCAGTTTTGGCACGAGTGAATTCATCAACAAAGTTGATAGTGGTTTCAATAAAGCTAGTAAAGTTGCCATTCATGCTATTAAATGCCAGGAGCATCCCAATAGATAATTCCTGACTAATCACTAGAGTGCTGCCAAACCAGAGTAAAGCGATGCTACCGATGCTGGATACTAAGTTTGAGAAGATGCCGTTGACAATACCAATTTGAATAGTACGGAAGGTAAGGTTAGCAAGGCGACTAAATCGACTCTGAAATTCTTCCCAGAATTGCGGAGCGGCAGCAGTAGTTTTTAGGGTGATAGCACCTTTGAAAGTTTCCACCAAAACGCCTTGATTTTCGGCTGATAAGACCAAAACACTGCGAATTTTTTGCTGGAGGGTGGGTAAGAAAATTACTGTAGAGAGAGTCATTAAAAGAGCGATCGCACCAGCTAATACTGTGAGTTTTATACTATAAAACAGCATCAAGCTTAAGGAAACTAAGGCGATAAACAACTGGCTAGGCAGATTCACAACAGCTTGAGAAATTAACTGGTTAATTTGTTGAATATCTTCTAGGCGACTGACAATTTCGCCACTGCGACGGGATTCATAATAACTTAAAGGTAAGCGGAGAATTTGTCGTCCGAATTCAAAAATTAATCCTAGTTGTAGACGTTGTGCAAAGTGAGCGACGAGATTTGATTGCGCTAGTCGCAGGCTACTGCTAACTAGGTGCATGACGATGACGGCAATGGCAACGCTCGTCAGAAGTTGGGTGTCTCCACGAACTAGCACGTCATCGGTGAGAATTTGTAATAAGAAGGGAGAGGCGAGGGAAAGTAAACCTAAAACCGAGTTGAGTAATAAAGTTTGAGCAAGAATGGCACGATAAGGCCAAACACGCCGCAGAAATCCTCCAAAACCACCAATTTTTTCTTGTTCATCTTCCTGAGTAAAAAAGCGGACTGGATCTGGTTCTAGGAGGAGCATTACCCCGTTTGTCCATGCTTCTAGAAACGACTTTTTTTCCAGATAACGAATACCTGAGCCAGGGTCAGCAACAACGTATTTATTGCCCTGTTTGCCATATAAAACTACCCAATGATAACCTTTCCAGTGGATGATTGCTGGGAGAGGAATGGCTTTTTGATTAATGGCTTCTAGAGGTACTTTTACTGCCCGTGTATTGAAACCAAGGGCTTCAGCTCCTCGCTTCAAGCCTAGTAATGTAGTTCCTTGTTGTCCGGTTCCTACAGTTTCTCTAATACGATTAATGGTGAAGGTTTTGCCGTAATATTTGCTAATCGTTGCTAGACTGGCAGCACCACAGTCTTCCTCACTATGTTGTTTAACAATTTGATAACTCATTTTATCTATCAGAGAGGAGGAAATAAAGCCCAGTTAAAAGCCTGGGCTTAATGAAGTAACTAAAAATTTGATTTACAGTTTTTCGCTAGGAACTATTCTAGTCGCCAAAAACTGCATCATATGCAGCGGAAGCTGCATCATATACAGAGTAAGCTGCTAAAGCAATTGTTTTGTTCTTCCAAGCCCATTTAGCACCTTTGATAATTCCCCCAACAATTCCTCCGCCTTGAATCATTTCCTGTTCTGCTAAAGTTAGTTCTTCGATGGCAAAATTATCTGAGATCATTACATCGTAGTTAGACATGATTTTTTCCTTGTTTTTATGAGTTGAACTAGATTTATTTTTTGGGTAATTATAGAGCTAATTCGATAGCTCACTAATTCCAACTACTAATCAATTAGAATTAGCTATAAGCTATTTATCTAATGCTGCTTGAACAGCCTTATACCCTGCTATAGCAGCACCTATTCCAGCAGCAGTGATTGCCCCAATAGCCTTGACAGCAAACTTAATTGCTCCGCCGCCTTGAATCATTTCCTGTTCTGTTAAAGTTAGTTCTTCAATTGCAAGATTTTCAGCGTTGATGACATTATACTTAGACATTATTTTCTCCTAATTTAGTGTTGGTTGAAAGATGTATTTTGGACTTTGTGTTCATTTCTATGAAGCAAGAACAGGGATGTCAAATTTTTCTGCATGGCGCACCATTGCTTCATGCCAGTTAATCACCGGAAATTCAGTAGGAATTGTCTCTTTTTCGTAAACTTGCTGGCACAGTTTTATAAAATCACATGATTTTTCTCGATACCATTGATGAGCAAGTTCAGTTAATGATGCCTCCTTCAGATTTCCTAGAGCGTATTTTCTGGCAAATCCATGTTGAACAGGAACGAGCATCCCATCTGCTTCAATAATCAGTGGCGAAACAATTTCTGCTAGGGAAAAATTAGCTTGATCCTTGGATAAACTATCCACAAAAAAGCTGCTGGGATTTAAACGCAAGGCTTCTTGGTGAACTAAATCAATTTGAACATAAAGTTGATCGCCTAACTTTTTACGAAGCTTCATAACTTCTAAATAAACATAGGCTGAGATGCTTGCACTTGGTGTCATTCCAGCTAAATTTTGTTTGGCACGTCCTACCGCTTCTAAAGGATGAATCTGTAATAACGAAGCTCCTTGTTCTAAGGCAAAATTAGCTACCCAATCTAAATGACGAAAGTTTTCATGGCTGATGGTGAAAATAAACCCAAAAGGAATGCCAGATTGACGAATCCCTTCTAGTCTTCCATTCATCATCTCGAAAGCCTGTTTATTTCCTCTCATTTGATTATGAAAGTCAGGCATCCCATCTAAACTAATAGCTAGAATATCAAGCACACCCTTAAACTTTTCAATTGTTTGCTCGTTTATGAGCATTCCATTGGAAGCAATGGCTGTGTTCATTTTGCACTGATGAGCATGGTTGAGTAGCTCTAACAAAGGTTGATAGAGAATAGGTTCACCACCAGAAAAACTGACGGTTTTATATCCTTCAATGCTGGCATCGGTGATTGCCTGTCGCAGAAGTGCAACATCGAGTTGATCTTTTTCGTTAGGACTAGAAGCCGAATAACAGTGGAGACAGCGTAAATTACACCGCCTAGTTGGATGAATTTGTAAAATAGGATTTGTATTTAGTGTCATCTCACGCTACTCCAATAACTTAAAAAGAAACAAAACCTGGTTTAGCTCCGAAAGTTCAGCATCATAAATATGTTCAATAGTTTGAATTAAAATACGGTTCGGTTAACCAAAACTCTCAATTTTTAGAATTATCAAAGCTTGATAATTACATTCTATTATTGAGAATAATGTCAATTATCAACCTTGTCCGAACCGTATTAGTTTGAATCAGACTATTTATTTACTAAATTTCTTGAAGTCCGGAGCGACAATACCGATAGTCGGAGGCCAGACAATACCGATGGTGGGAGGGAATAGAATGGTGAATTTTCTAAGAACATCATTTGGAAGTGCCTGAAATCCACCTTTAACATTTTCTAATTCTTCAGGGGTTAATTCTTGCAAGAATTTGTTTTCGTTAAGATTATCCATCTTGTCTTTTTCCTTGATTTAAGTGATGATTTTCAGAAACAAACCTTGGCTTTCAGAAATTTAACTGTGCTTTGGTCGCTCTGTACCTCTCTACGATGGCTTTGAATGTTTATGCAACCTAGTGGGAAAATTTTTTACAAAATCTGGAAAATGCCTGGAACGCTATGTATTACAATTAGTTAGCAATTTGTAAACTTTAAATTTTTTATACTCACAAAGTTTTTATGCAACCCCGACAGGGCATTATTGAAATCTTCTCGACCTTTGTGCAGTTTGATGCAGATAGGTTCAATGTTTGGGCAACAGATAGCAAACTAAAGCGAAGTATCAAAAAATGCTTAGAACAATACCCGCAACAGACATCTGAGAGTTTTTGGGTGCTTTACTGGTACAAAATCTGGCAAATAGAATCTAGCCCTCTAGCAGTGGGGCATATTTCGGCTTATTTGCAAGAGGTATGCTACTGGGCTGCTAGAAAAATAGCCGTAAACTTTATCAGTCAATTTTCTATTGCTGATTGTTTTCAGATTGCGATTCCCTGTATTTATAAAATTCTCAAAAATTTTAATCCGGAATACAGTACAAATTTAAAAACCTATGCAGAATATGCTTTTGAACGTTTCCTCAAAGATTCATTACGTCTAACAAAGGAAGCAGATATATGCACAGATTGGGCGTTACTGCATAAAATTAGCCGGAAGCGGTTGGTAAATTCCTTAGAAAATGCTGGTCTTAATAGTCAAATTATCAATAATTACGTCTTAGCTTGGGAATGTTTTAAAGAACTCTACACCAGTGATAGTCAAACTATTCGTCAGTTGGGAAAACCGAGTACCATCACATGGCAAGCTATTACTCAGCTTTACAATAGACAAACCTTGAGCCAACTGACTTCAGAAACTTTGGAAAAATGGCTGAGTACCTGCGCTAAAGCGGTACGAGACTTTCTTTATCCCAAGTTTGTGTCTGTAGATGCTCCTATTAATGGACAAGAATCAGGTAATTTGTTGGATATATTACCCGCAGATTTACCAGCATCCTTACTTACCGAAATCATCGCCGAGGAAGAATCTACAACTAGACAAACACAACAAGAACAATTAAACCAAGTTTTGATGGCTGCTTTAGCAGCATTAGATATTCAGGCTCAAAAATTAATCCAAGCTTATTATCAGCAAAAGCTGACTCAACAACAAATCGCCCAACAGCTAGAAATTAAGCAATATACAGTCTCTCGCCGTCTTACCAGTATCAAACGCTCATTACTCACTACCCTATCGCAGTGGAGTATTGATAGTTTGCATATCTCCCCTACACCCGTCGTACTGGATGCTATTAGTAAAAGTCTAGAAGAATGGCTTAACAATTACTATACCCACCCCCACCTTTAAAGTAGAACCTCTTGAGATTATGTTTGATGCTTCCCTTGCTTTCGCTGTTGATAATGATTTGGTGCTAGAAATGATTCAGACATTGCCAAATATAGAATATAACTACTCTACCTCTGGTGGTTATCAGCGTGCTTGGCTCAATCAAATCTGTTTGAGTACATTTTTAGCTTGGCTGCAAGAGGAAATTACACCGAATGTTAGAGTGCATCCCAACACAGCAGCCTTACCGAGTTTTTGGGAAGTAGTCAATGGTACAGCTATAAGTTTTGATAACTCTCGTTTGGTTTTACTTCCTACCTTAGCGATGGATGTGGATGAGTTGCGTGTACCTCAAGAATGGGTGGATATTCCAGAATGGGTGGCGGATTATTACTTAGCGGTGCAAGTAAATCCTGATGAGGAGTGGATTAGAATTTTGGGCTATACAACTCATCAACAATTAAAAACTTTAGGGGTTTATGATGAGAGCGATCGCACTTACAGTTTAGAATCTGATCATTTAATCGCAGACTTGAATGTACTTTGGGTAACTCGCCAATTGTATCCGGAAGAAATCAGACGTGCGTCGATTCCTCCCCTACAACCTTTACCCCAAACCCAAGCAGCCAATTTACTCCAAAGATTAAGTAATGCAGATATCAAATTCCCCCGCTTAGAAATCCCTTTTTCTCTTTGGGGAGGATTAATCGCTCATGGCGGTTGGCGACAACGCTTGTATGAATTGCGCCAAGGAATTGTCCAACCAGCATCAATTGGGGAATGGCTGCAAGCAGGTGTATCAAATTTTGCTCAACAACTCGGCTGGGAACGACGACAATTTACAGCCTTACCTTCAGGGATGAGGAGTCTAGAAAGTCAAGGGTCTATTCTCGGTTTATCTCGACAAATCTTAGTAGCTGGTAATACTTATGAATTACGGGTTTTCCCTAAAAGCAACCCAGAAGAACAAATTTGGCGTTTTGAATTACGCAATACAAACCCAGAAGATATGATTCCTGTAGGGTTTCAACTTAGACTGCTGACGGAAGACTTACAACCATTTCCTAATAATGAAGATATAGCAGCAACGCCTGTAGAAGAATTATATGTGGAGGTGATGTTAGAACCCGGTGAAGGGTTAGTTTGGGAAGTCACACCTTTACCAGCAGAATATGAGCGCGAAATTTTACGTTTTTAGTTGTAAGGGGCTTGTTCTGTGTGACTCCGTGGTTTAATTAACGACGGAGGCATGGAGACACAGAAAAAAGTGAAGAAGATTATTAATTTTTGTTTACTACTTGTGTTAACTGTACTCTTATGTGTTCTGCTGAGTCCAGCGATCGCAAGCATTTCTCAAACGAGAATAATTAATCAAGATTCACAATCACAAATTCTCAAAAGCCAAAGATTATATGAAACTGGTAGATTTGCTGAGGCGGTGCAAGTTTTACAGCAAGCAGTCCAAGCATATCAACAGCAGGGAGATACTTTAAAACAATCCGTGGCTTTGAGTAATCTATCTCTAGCTTATCAACAACTTGGTGATTGGCAACAAGCTCAAATTGCTATTACCAATAGTTTAGATTTACAAGGCTTTAAATCACAAGGTAAAACTAATAAAAATTTAGCAGTTTTAGCTCAAACTTTAGATATTCAAGGACGCTTACAACTCTTGACAGGTAAGCCAGAAGCATCTCTGACTACTTGGGAACAGACTGAAGATATTTACACCAAGCTGGGAGATAAAAACGGTATTGCTTTGGCACTACTTTATCAAGCTCAAGCATTAAGAAATCGAGGGTTTAATCAGCAAGCTATTAAAAGACTAGAAGAGGTAAATCAAACCTTAGCATCTCAAGGTGATTCTTTGGCAAAGGCAGCAGTTTTACTTTCCCTTGGTGATACATTAGAAAATGTAGGGGAATTAGAAAAATCTCGGCTGGCTTTAGAACAAAGTTTAGCAATTTATCAAAATTTAAAGTTACCAGAAAATATTGCTTCAAGTCTGCTTAGTTTAGGTAATAATGCTCGGAATCAACAAAAAATTCCCCAAGCGATCGCATTTTATCAACAAACATTTGATACATCAACTTCACCCCTCATAAAAATTCAAGCAAAACTCAATCATCTCAATTTACTAATTGAGGAAAAACAATTCACAGCAACACAAACCTTAATTCCAGAAATTCAATCTCTACTTGCACAACTTCCACCCTCACGCCCATCGATTTACGCCCGGATTAACTTTGCTCACAGTTTGTCTATTTTAAATACTCCCAAATCCCAAATTGCTCAACTCCTGGCTACAGCTGTACAACAAGCCCGGAGTTTGGATGATATCCGGGCCGAAGCCTATGCTTTAGGGAATTTGGGTAATTTGTATGAAAAAACCCAACAATTTGCTGAGGCTATTAACCTCACACAACAGGCTTTGATATTGGCGCAAACCAGTAACGCACCAGAAATTACTTATTTGTGGCAATGGCAAATGGGTAGATTATTAAAAGCCCAAGGTAATTTTACCAGAGCGATCGCAGCTTATGATGCAACTGTAGAAACATTAGAGTCACTGCGTACTGACTTAGTAGCAGTCAATCAGGATATACAGTTTAATTTCCGAGATAATGTAGAGCCAGTTTATCGTGAGTCGGTGGTTTTGTTGCTGCAAAATTCTGGAGAAAAACCCGACATTAAAACATTAGATAAAGCTAGAACACGTATAGAGGCGTTACAGTTAGCAGAACTAGATAACTTTTTCCGAGAAGCTTGTTTAGAAGGACAAAAGGTACTTTTAGATCAAGTAGTAGACAAAGAAAATCCCAACACTGCCATACTTTATCCAATTATTCTGCCAGAACAACTACAAGTAATTGTTAAAATTCCTCAGCAACCACTGCGTCATTATACAGTTAACAAATCTCAGGTTGAAGTTGAGCGTACCTTGGCAGAAATGCGGGAATATATTTTAGAACCAGATAGAACGGAAGAAGTACAAACCCTTTCCCAAGAAGTCTATAACTGGTTAATTAAACCTATTGAATCTGATTTAGCTACAAGTAAAGTTAATACTCTGGTATTCGTGCTAGATGGAGCCTTAAAAAATATACCCTTAGCTGCTCTTTACGATGGGGAGAAATATTTAGTAGAAAAATATGCTGTTGCTCTCAGTTTAGGGCTTCAGCTATTAGCACCCAGACCTCTAGCTCAAACACCATTGACAGTACTTGCTGCTGGTTTAGTGCAACCCCCGGCGGAGTTTCCAAAATTCTCACCCTTACCAGGAGTCAAGTTAGAGTTCGACCTGATTTCTCAAACCGGAGCATCTACCACAAAATTACTAGATAAAGATTTTACCAGTAGCACTCTAGAAAAAAATGTAAATACTGTTCCTTTTAATGTCTTACATTTGGCAACTCACGGACAATTTAGTTCTCGCCCGGAAGATACTTTCATTTTAGCCAATGATGGTTCTATCAATGTTTTACAGTTCGATAACTTACTTCGCAGTCAGAGTGACACTAGTAGCCAAATTTTAGAATTATTAGTTTTGAGTGCTTGTC
>NZ_JAWJTF010000153.1:0-15470 GCF_048836525.1 Nostoc sp. CALU 546 | reverse complement strand
CACTAATCAACGAATCGCACCCATCTCTACAATGAAGATATTCTCTCTATGCCTGATAAGTGGGAATATCCCTGGTTTGCGGCTTGGGATTTAGCATTTCATACTATTCCTTTGGCAATGATCGATCCAGATTTTGCAAAGTACCAATTGGATGTTCTCACACGGGAATGGTACATGCATCCTAATGGGCAAATTCCTGCTTATGAGTGGGCATTTGGTGATGTTAATCCCCCTGTTCATGCTTGGGCAACTTGGCGTATTTATAAGATTGAACAGAAGATTTATGGGCGAACAGACCGACAGTTTTTAGAACGGGTTTTTCAAAAGCTGATGCTCAATTTTACCTGGTGGGTGAATCGTAAGGATGCTGAAGGCAATAATGTCTTTCAAGGAGGATTTTTAGGATTAGATAATATTGGCGTATTTGACCGCAGTGCAGCTCTTCCTACAGGTGGACATATCGACCAATCTGATGGTACTAGTTGGATGGGTATGTACTGTTTAAATATGTTAGCGATCGCTCTAGAATTAGCCAAGAGTAATCCTGTTTATGAAGATATTGCCACCAAATTCTTTGAGCATTTTCTCTACATAGCCGATGCGATGAATAAAATTGGCGCAATGGAAGCCAGTTTGTGGAATGAATCAGATGGATTTTACTACGATGTGCTACATTTACATGAACGGCAGATTACCTTAAAAGTTCGGTCAATGGTGGGATTAATCCCCCTATTTGCGATTGAAAGCATTGAACCAGAAACCTTAAAGATGCTTCCTGGCTTTAAGAAACGGCTGGAATGGTTTATCCAAAACCGTCCTGACTTACGACAAAATGTAGCTTGTATGGAAACAAAAGGAATTGGTGCTAGAAGATTATTAGCAATTGTTTCACGGGATAAACTAAAAAATATTCTGCAAAAAATGCTCGATGAAAGTGAGTTTTTTAGTCCTTACGGTATTCGCGCAGTTTCCAGATTTCATGCCGAACATCCCTATACTTTTGATGTCAATGGTTCACAATTTCGTGTAGATTATGAACCTGCTGAATCTAGCAGTGGTTTATTTGGTGGTAATTCTAACTGGCGAGGCCCTATTTGGTTTCCAGTGAATTTCTTACTAATTGAATCTCTGCAAAAATTCTATTATTATCTGGGCGATGATTTCAAGGTGGAATGCCCTACTGGTTCTGGTAAGATGATGACACTTTGGGAAGTTGCATCAGAATTATCTCAAAGGTTAACTAGAATTTTCTTGCAAAATGCCTCTGGTCAACGACCTGTTTATGGTGGAATACAAAAGTTTCAAAATGATCCACACTGGCAGAATTTAATTTTATTCCATGAATATTTTCATGGTGATAATGGAGCCGGAATTGGCGCTAGTCATCAAACTGGATGGACAGGATTAGTTGCTCAACTTATTCAGCAATTTGGTGAATATGAAGCACAACATCAGGAACCAAAAATTGAGCAAGATAAAAAGGCGATCGCCATAGCATAAATCCGCCTAAATCACTGCTTTCATAACAGGATATCGGGCTATAAGTTTGCATATCGAGCTTTTCTATACCTCAACGAAGAGGCAGGGAGCAGGGGGAAATGACCCCAACCGAGAGCCGTGAAGCAGAGCGGAACATGAGTCTGAGTGCCCCACTTCTTATAAGTAGTTCTCGTACCCTACAGGATTGAGCGCAACAGGTGGGGTGGTCATTGAGTACAGCCTCTCCAAGAGTTGTGTCGAATCCCCTTTCTGTTCTGTCCCCCCTGCTCCCTTGCCTCTTTTTCAATCCAAAAATAAATTAAGGAGAGCAATAAATTGAGGATTCAACAAAAAGAAGATTCTCGCTTTCGCTGGATTAATTTACATTCGTCTCAGCTATCAATTCAGGAAGACACAGATATTATTCAAGGACTAAGCAATCAACCTAAAACCTTACCATGCCGTTACTTATACGATGACCAAGGTTCAGAACTATTTGAGCAGATTTGTGAACTGCCAGAATACTATCCAACTCGCACCGAGCAAGCAATTTTAGAAACATCTGCCCTAGAAATCGCCCAAATGACAGGTTTATGTACCTTGATAGAACTAGGTAGTGGTAGTTTTCGCAAAACTCGCCTGTTGTTAGATGCATACAGTCAATTTCAACAAGAACTGCAATATTTCCCCATTGATGTTAGTGCCGGAATTCTTCAAACTACTGCTTTAGATTTGCTTCATCAGTACCCGAAATTAAAACTTTGCGGTTTAGCAGGAACTTACGAACAAGCGCTAGCACAGCTTCCACCTGCTGAATTTGAGAATCGAATGTTAATTTTTTTGGGGAGTACGCTAGGGAATTTAAATGAGCAAGAATGCAACGACTTTCTCACTCAAATTCAACGAGCATTAAAACCTGGAGAATTCTTTTTATTTGGGGTGGATTTGCAAAAGCCAATAGAAATTATCGAGGCAGCTTATAATGATTCCCAATCTATAACAGCAGCTTTTAATTTAAATATTTTGCACCATCTCAATCGACGCTTTCAAGGTAATTTTGAAGTCAACCAATTTGAACATTGGGCTTTCTACAACCCAGTAGCTCACCAAATTGAAATGCATCTACGAAGTCTCAAAAATCAAACCGCAGTCCTAGAAGCTTTGGATTATCAGGTTTCTCTCCAGTCTGGGGAAACAATTCGTACCGAAATATCCCGCAAGTTTCATCTACCAACTTTAGTTTCTGTTTTAGAGAATCATGCACTCCAGCCATTACAAATCTGGTCAGATCCTCAAGGTTGGTTTGGGTTAATATTATGCCAACGTCAGATTACAACTCATGAATATCTATAAGCAGAAAAATACTTCTGCCCAAAGTTTTTATCGCCGAGTTGGGTTTGAAGATTGCTATCTAATGACAAAATAGCTGAATAAACTCGGTTCTTCGTCTATTAAATAAAGGAGTTCACAACCTCATGTCAATTCATAATTTTACTCTCTCCCGTCAGTTATTACGCAACTTGTCCATCATTTCGCTGACTTTTGTACTCCTATACGGTGCATCTCGTGTGATACTTTCTGCTCCCGCCACTGATATCTCGAATACTGCACCGCAGGGAAAGCAAGTAGCGGTTTTCGCTGGTGGCTGCTACTGGGGAATGGAAGCGGTTTTTGAGCATCTATTAGGTGTTTCTGATGTTGTTTCTGGCTTTTCTGGGGGTGATGCAAGAACCGCAGACTACACACTTGTCAGTGCTGGATTAACTAATCATGCTGAATCCGTAAAAATCACTTACGATCCATCAAAAATATCATATAACCAGCTTTTGAAGGTCTACTTTTTGGTAGCGCATAATCCAACAGAGTTAAATCGACAAGGCCCAGACTCAGGTAAGCAATATCGTTCGGCGATCTTTTTTGCTAACGATGAGCAGAAACAGACTGCACAAGAATATATCGCTCAACTCAACAAATCACGAATCTTCGACAAGCCGATTGTGACAAAATTAGATCCTTTGAAAGGTTTTTATCAGGCTGCGGCATACCATCAGAATTATATCGTGCATCATCCGAGCGATCGCTATGTGGTAGTGAATGACTTGCCGAAGCTGGCTAAACTTAAAGCAAAGTTCCCTGATATGTATAGCAAGTAAGGGGATTTGCAGCATTCAGCTTTTAAGATCCCCTCAATCCAGTGAAAGATTAACCTATCCTGTAAGATGCTCGTCCATGCTTCTCCAGATATTGCTGATGATACTCTTCTGCTCTATAGAATTGTGATGCAGCTACAATCTCCGTCACAATTGGATTTTTGTGATAACGAGAACTATTTTCAAGCTGTTCCTTGGAGGCTCTTGCTAATAATTCCTGCTCTGGAGTGTGGAAAAATATCACTGACCGATATTGATAACCAACATCTAGCTCCTGATGGTTTGATGCTGTGGGATTGTGCTTATTCCAAAACACATTTAGCAGTTCATTATAAGATACTATTGCCGGATCGTATTCCACTTCCACTACCTCAGCGTGTCCAGTTTTGCCTCTACAGACATCTTCGTAGGTTGGATTATCAAAGTGTCCGCCACTGTAACCAACTGCTGTATAAGTTACTCCTTTTACTTGACGAAATGCCGCTTCAACTCCCCAGAAACAGCCTGCTCCAAATGTCGCTTTTTGTAGATTAGCGTTTTGCATATCTTTGATAACTCTTTTGTGATAATTTTAAATGAAACTCATCAAATCAGACAGATACTTTATAAGTAAATATTTTTTCAATACTCCTGATTTATTTTAATTATTAGAGTGACAGATTATCCTGAGATGAGCATGGTATAAAACTGAATAGTATCTAAGAATTGGAAAAAATAGTGAAATCTAAAATTAATATACTGCTACCGCAGGACAGAATTAAAAATGAATGCAGCATAAGCATTTCATGGTTACTGAGCTTGCCGTAAAGCCTGCGGCATAGCTACGCTTAAGGCGTAGCCTCTCCAAGAGTGTATTGATTTGGAATGGGTGGTTTATTTACGCCGTACTGTACTAGCTTTTGCTAACTATAGGAATGTTTCTTAGAATACTCACTATTTCAATTGGGTCTAACCGTTTAGTATAATCTGCATCAACAAAAGCATAAACGATTTTTCCGTTTCGATCAACTACAAATGTAGCTGGAATAGGTAGTTCAAAAGACTCATCTCCATTGTATCTAGGTAACACATGACCCTTTGACTCTAATATAGGTCTTAGATACTCCGGGATTTGAAACACAATTCCAAATTGACGAGCAATCATATTGCTGCGATCGCTCAATACTTCATAAGTTAGTTCATGTTTTTCTACAGTTGATATGGTATGGCGAGTAGTTTGAGGTGAAATAGCAATTATTGATGCTCCTAATGTTTTAATTGCAGGTAATGCTTGTTGGAGTCCTGCTAGTTCCAGGTTACAGAAAGGACACCAAGAACCTCGAAAAAAGGAAATAACCACAGGACCACTAACTAGTAGTTTTTGTAATTCTACTGCTTGGCTGAAAGCATTAGGTAGAATGAAATTAGGAATAATATAATATCTCCTACCTTTAAAGTTTGGTCAATTATACCTGAAGAAATTAGCTCATTTTTGATAGACTCTGTAAAATTCATCGTAATTTTCCTGAAAGTTAACTTATACTTTTATGTACCTTTCTAGAGAAATTCTGTTGCAGTGAATTTACTGAAATAAGAAAAGTAGACCCTTGGATTTGCATTACTAGGATAATTGCTTTAGGTTCCAAGGCATGATTATCATCTACTATTCTTGTTGTTTTTATACACGTTAAGCCATCCGTTCAATGAGCCAGGAATAATCCGTTCAGCACAAATGTTTTCGCCGCTTAGTAGTTCGCATAATAACGGCTTGAAACTGAAGCGATCGCTTACCGCTTTCATACAACGAGTTATTTATTGCACTGTTGCATTGTGTATTTGTTGCATTAAATTATTGTTTCCTAGCTGCACCATCATTTCTGTTGCCTCCACTCGATTTTGTACTCCCGTTCCACAGTCGCCAGCAATTTTGCCTGCAACGAAGATAAATAAGGTTTAGCTTGCTTAAATCAGTCCAATACCACAGTTAACCAGAAAGACTTCAGAAGTCAGGAGCCTGAATTCAATTCTGACTTGTGACAAGTGAATTCAATTTCAGCTTATCCTAGAAAATACCCTCTTCAGCACATGGGTAAAACAACGGCTAATGCTTGATTATTTGACGGCGGGTATTGCATTTTGGATGACTTTGTTTGGAGTACAAGAGTCGTTGTTAGAATTCCGCCTGGGTTATCTCGGTCGTTACTGGTTTCTTGCAATTAGTGCTAGCCTACTCCTGAGCTTTTTGCTCTCTGCCCCAATTACTATCACGCTAATCATTAGATTTACAGTAGATCCGTTCACTTTTCCAGGTAATGTTATTCTTTGTGCGATCACTGCGGTAATTTTTGGTGTGATTCTCAGTCTGGCGCAGTGGCTGATACTTCGTCAAACCGAGATGACACCAAGAGTCTTTGCTCTGATCAATACAGTTATTGGAATTCTCGTCTACTTCCTACTGGTATGCCTCAATGAAGGTACTCTGGAGTGGAGTGGTAATCCCTTTAGCGGCTGGAAAACTGTCCTCATCTTTTTAGCTGGTGGTGCGATTACCGGAGCAGCCACTGGTAAAGCATTGGATTTTTATTGTGAGCGAGTCGAACAGCGATTAATTCAGCTAGAGAGAGAAAGAGAAGAGAAAGAAAGACTCAGAAGAGAAAAAATAGAAAACGAAATATTTGAAAGGAAAAAGCAAGAAAGAGAAAAGCTTGAAAGGGAAATTCTAGAGAGGAAAATGATTGAGAGAGAAATCGCTTTAGCTGAAGAGAAAAAGTGGTACGAAGAACATGGTGATGATGATTACGATTATGAGGATGAAGATGATGAAGAATAATATTTGAGTATCAATTTACACGTTAAGCTGGATTTGCGACTAGATATCTGTTTGATTTCTCAATAAATCGATTTCTTTGTTATATTTGCGATGAAACTTCAGTAATTCCACATAAGCACATGGTACTACTAAGGGTAAGGGCCAGAAAATAGTAATTAAGACTAAAGTTATTCTAGACAAAAAGCGCTGTTCTCGACTCATTTCTCCATCACTCATCAAGAAAAATAACCATTGGCTAAATAAATACCTTGCCAATCCTAGATAAACGATGATGCCAAGAGAAGTCAGAAGTAGATGCAACATTAACCGTCTAATATTAATAGTAAAGTTTTGGTCAACAAGAAGCACAGGCAAAGAGGGGATGGTTCGCTAGTGCGAGAAACCCCATACATAAATTTAGGGCTGCTGAAACAAGAACCGGAGGCAGAGCGTTTCGCCTGTCCACCGCAAACACAGACAAATTTCTTAATGCTCCTCCAAAGTGAAACTACTAACCCTCTATTATCAGGCTAAAATGAGTCCAAAGCACAAAATTACCCTGACTTTTATCCTTCTTTAGTAGTAAAGGAGAATTTTTGTGTAGCCAAGGGACTCATAGTAGCCAAAATCTCATTGAGACAAAGAGGCAGCGCGGTCTTCTGCCTTTGGGAGCTATATCTGCATGGTATTTATTGAACTCTTGGAGCGCGATCGCAATCTCAAAGTTTTCTTGGCTTTTAACCATGTAATATCAAGCAGATAAATGTGATTCGCTTAAATTCAAGATCAAAATCATGATTTTAACTTGCTAAGGGAGTCCGAAATTAGCAATTCTGACAAAAGAAAGTTTTATCGCAAAAAACTACTTTTGTAAGTTACTAGCAATAATAATCTTTGGTACTGGTATTAATATGCTAATAGACTAGACTGACATACTGTTTAAAGTTCATTTTCAGATTTTATCTGGTGTTTACTCGGCTTTCTTTTGTTTTATGGAAAAAATATATGATGTTGTAATTGTTGGTGCTGGGCCCGTTGGATTAGCAACTGCTATAGGCTTACGCAAGCATGGTATAGAAAATGTTCTTGTCATCGACCAAACTCGTACCTTCCGTCAGGTTGGTCATGGGTTGGATCTTCTCCCAAATGGATTAAAAGCTCTCAAATGTTTAGACTTTAACGCTTACGAACAGGTCAGAAAAACTAGTGTTAGGTTCTTTGATTCTCAACAATCTAATAACGAGAAAACTGTTAAAACCAATCAGGGACAAAAACCTCCAAAGACTTCTTCTAGATGGGTTTACAAAAATTTGCAGGGGCAGCTAATTCGGTCAATACCTCTTGGGTTCGACGACTGGTTTAAAGATTATGGGGAAGGTCGAGTGTCAGTTCCTTGGTATGATTTGCAGACAACCTTAAGACATCTACTACCTCAGGAGCAGGTTCAAGCTAATCACCGTTGCATCGATGTTGTGGATGAACCAGGAAATGGGTGTGTCCGAATAGATTGCGTATCTAATACACATATAGAAACCAACCCCTATGCTCATTGGACAAACAAAGATAAACATAATGATATACAGTTCGAGAGTTCAAATACTGCCCCCAAACAATTAGAAACAAAATCGCTTCGAGCTAAGTTAATTATTGCAGCAGACGGGATTAACTCTACAATTCGTAAAGTTCTTTACAAAGATAGTCCATATTGTGATTTTGCACAGCCTAAATATTCAGGATTTGCAGCAATATCTTGTATGGAAACAGATGAAATACCAAGTGAACTATGGACAGAATTACAAGATAATTTTTTTCAAGACTCATCAATTGTAACACTTAGTAATGATCAAGTATTTAGTGATCAACCTTGGATAGAAAAACCAAGGTTGATGTTATTTCGCAAAGGAAGCAGTCAAGTTGGATATATCATAACTCTAGCTTTGCCTTTGGATTCATTACAGGGTAAGTCTGGAAGTTCTTTGATTAATTTAGCTGTACAGGAGTTAGAAAAGGGAGGCTTTCCTCACATACTCAAGCAATTAGTGCGTAGCTCTCCCCCTACTAATATGCGGCAGCGCCCATATTACATTCACCGCGCTACCATTTCAGATCCTATCCAATTTCCTAGCAAAATTGACATTAATACTGAAGAGTACCCTGTCAAATTTCAACCATCCTGGAGTAGCGGGCGAGTTGTACTGGTTGGTGATGCAGCACATGGAATGCCTCCGTTCACAGCTCAAGGAGCTAATCAAGGACTTGAAGATGCACTAGCTATTGCAACGATTATTGCTAACATCGCTCTCGAAAATAACTGGGATGATAAGCAAGCTATAACCACAGCCTTTGAGAAATATGAGCATCTTCGTCGCCCATTTGTGACATATATCCAAAAGGCAACATTGACAGGTTTCCCTCACTCGTCCAATGAAAAGTGGCAAGAATATCACCAACAGGTATATTGCCGTAATTTTGACCAAGTAGTAAAAGCGTTATTGTGAAAGCCTATGCGAACAAGGCATAGTTAGAACGCAGATTAATTTTTCTCTCACCTGGTGTCATCTGTACCACTTGAAATAATTTTTCTGAGTGAATTGGACTTGATAATTTTTTTAATAAAAATAATAGCCAGACTTTATTCTATGAGTAGCAAATGCATTTTATTCATTCATTAATCACAAATATAAAAGAGGGGCCTTCAATGAAACAGGGTGCTACACAATTTTGGAGCATTCAAGGTAGCATCCTCTTTTTTTTGCTAGCCTCCCCATCAGTTACAGCACAAGTTATACCAGATAAAACGTTACCCGTTAACTCTATTGTTAGATTACAGGATAATACCAGAGTCATTGATGGAGGCACTATCAAGGATAGCAACTTATTTCATAGTTTTGAACAGTTTTCTATTCCTACAGGCAGCACAGTTTTATTTAACAACGCTCAAAATATTCAGAATATTTTTGGTCGTGTAACAGGCTCATCAGTTTCCAACATAGACGGGTTGCTCAAAGCTAACGGCATAGCCAACTTATTTTTAATCAATCCCAATGGGATTATCTTTGGAAAAAATGCACGATTAGATATTGGTGGCTCGTTTTTTGCAAGTACTGCCAGTGCTGTCAAATTTGCTGATGAGTTTGAGTTTAGTGCTACCAATCCTCAAGCGACACCCTTGTTGACTGTTAGTGTTCCTGTTGGCTTACAACTTGGGAGCAATTCAGGTGCAATTCGGGTACAGGGTACAGGTCAAGGTTTAACTGCTCCAAGTACACTGCGTTCACCAATTATTAAAGGTAGTACCTTAACTGGTCTCTCGGTACAACCAGGTAAAACATTAGGTCTATTAGGGGGTAATGTCACTTTAGAGGGTGCCATTTTGACAGCAGAGGGAGGAAGGATTGAACTGAGCAGTGTTGACTCTGGAATGATCAGCCTTATTCCAATTGTTCAAGGGTGGACTTTAGGATACGAAGAGGTATCTTCTTATAAGGACATTCATCTGTCTCAACAAACCTTAGTGGATACTAGCGGGAATAATAGTGGCTCTATTGCTATACAGGGTAAGCTTATCTCATTAAGCGATGGCTCCATAATTTTAGTTCAAAACCAAGGTTCACAACCTTCGGGCGGTATTAGTATCAATGCTTCTGAATTATTGAAATTGAGCGGAATCTCTCCAGATGGAAGATTTCCTAGCATCTTGCGAACTGAATCTATAGCTTCTGGAAGTGCAGGAAATATAGATATCTCCACTAAATGGATGGTTATTCAACAAGGAGCAGGTATAAGCAGTAGATCCTATAGTTCTGGCAAGGGAGGTAGCATTAATATCAATGCCTCTGATTCTATAGAGTTGCTTGGTTTTTCACCCTCTAATCCTTTTATTACCAGCAACATCACTACTAGTACCTTAACTACTGGGAAGGCAGGAGACATCACAGTGTCAACAGGGCGGTTGATAGCTGAGGATGGCGGAGTGATTATATCTCTAACTCGTGGAATCGGCGCAGGAGGTTCGGTGACTCTAAATGCAACCGATTCTGTACACTTACTTAACTCTGTGGAATTGATTAATTCAGATAGAGAGTATGTTCCTAGCTATTTAGCTGCTTCAACTTTTAGTGCAGGAGATGCTGGCAATCTAATAATAAATACATCAAAAATGGTAGTGGGGGATATGGCAACAGTTAATACTTCCACTATAGGCTCTGGCTCTGCTGGAAGTATTACTATAAACGCTTTCGATTTAGAGATAAGCAATAACGTATCTTTCATGAGTAGAAAGCTTAAGCAGAATCCTGTTAAAAACTTTATACTTTTTTTCACTGCTTTCAATATAAATAACCTGTTTATATCCAGTTATTATATAGGCTTAGTAAGTATATTCATCTTTATATAAAATTTTGTTTATAATAAATATCTGATAAATTTATTCAGAGGATACTATTTTTTAAGTATCCGGTCTAATAACTCTTGCCTCCAGTCGAAAACCTCTGGTAAAGTAGACTTGGCTAACAGACACACTTCTATATAAATTCTGGCGGTATCTTTTTCACCTAAAGCTTCTTCAACTTGAGACAATAAACAGGAAGCATCTGTTCTTCCATCTAATTGAATCGCCTTTTCTAAATATTTTTTAGCCTCGCCTAACTTATTCTGCTTCAATCTTGCCCAGCCTAAATCTTTATACAAGGCTGCTTGTATTTCAGGATCTTTAGTTTTTTGCAACCATTGTAAGGCTAAGGTAATTGCTACCTCATGCTCATTATTTATATTTTTTAGTCTTGATAAAGCAGCTACAGCAAGTACTGCTTTATCACTTTGTTGAATAGCTAATTGATATTCTTTTTCAGCTAAATCATATTGTTGCTGATCTTCATAAAAACGTCCTAAACCATAATGTCCTTGCCAATTACTAGTCCTAAGCTTAAAAGCTTTTTCATAATTTTCAGTTACACATTTACTATCTCGCAAATCTTGGCAAACTAATGCCAAATTATTATATGCAGAGGGATCTTTGGGGTTGTATTTAATTGCTTGTTCATAATACTTTCTAGCTATCTTAGAATTATCTATATTTCGAGAAGCTTTATTAAAGTAAAATTCTGCAATACTAAGTTTTAATTGAGGATCAATTTTAGTAGCCCAACCAAAAAGCTCTTGTGCCCCCTGAGAATTATTTACTGCTTCTAACTTTCGTCCTTGGGCTACTAAATAGTTTGCTGCTAGAGGTAGAAATAGAAAGACACCCCCAACAATTCCTAAACCAATCAATGTATACTTGCTGTATTTAAATAGTTTAGAATTAGCTAATTTATAATTTTTAATTTGCTGAGGCAGTTCTTCTAATCGCTGCAAAATTACTTTAGTTGTTTGTGGACGCTGCCCTGGCAAGAAAGCCATTAACTCATCAATGAAGTCAGCAAAAGGTTTGTCAATTTGCAGTGCTTTATCTCTCCAAATTAGATTCCCTGTTTGGTTGTCTTTAGGAAAATCCATTAGTTGAATTCCAGTAACTAGCTGGACAAAAGTTCGGCCCAAAGCAAAAAAATCTGACTGCGGTACTGCCTGCCCCTCAATCTGTTCTAATGGAGTATAACGAGGTGTGATAACGGCTGTAATTTCATATCGCCCTCCTATACCTGTGTCAGTCCCCCCACTTCCACTAACTTTTGCCAAATAGGTGTTAGTCACTCTTCGTGTAGTTCCAAAATCAACTAGTGCTAATTTATGGTCAGGCTGAAGAATTATATTAGAAGGTTTTATGTCCCTATGAAAAAACTCTGTCCGATGTACTGTATCAAGAATTTCAACTAATTGTTGTAGCCATTCTAATGCTAAAGATTGCGAAATTGCTCCATTGGACTCTGACCATTGCTCCAAATTTTCTCCCTCGATTTTATCCATTACTAAGCAATACAATGTCAGGGGACTAGTAGGAACAAAAGTAAAAAAATCATCTAGAGTGCTTTTAGGAATACTTGGATGATGGATTAACCGTAGACTAATAGATTCTTGTTCAATTAATTTAACTAATTTAGGAGTATTCCATTTCAAAACTTTCATGACTCGACGCTTAGATGCAGAATTCCTTTGAATACCAACGTCGTGTACTTCAAAAACATCAAAGTAGTTTTCGGGGTTGTCAGCAAGAGGTTTCAACGGCTTGAGTAGCCGGATGCGGTTATTGATCAGCAGGGAAGTACCGCACGCTTGACATGTGTCAAGATTGTCATCATTTTGACGCTGAGGGCAAAAGGGATTTATACAGTAATTCACTGTTTGACTTAGAGGCAAGCCACAGATAAGCTATCCTTCCACAATCTAGTTCTTCCTGCTAAAAATAACGGAATAGATTTAGATTGCAAACTTTTATCTGTTGCATTCAGATGTTTGATAGATATCTTATATAGAAATTTTATATCCATACATTTATTATCTGTACTGTTATTTACGACACAATCGCTTTCGTCTATAGATAATCCTTGAAGGTAGCACATCTATTGAAGCACACTAAACTCTTTTTGTTAAAATTATTTAATTATTGAGCTGAAACTTTTGATTAACAGGCATTCCAGATTAGATATTAAACTTCTTTTTGTGAAGTTGACGCGAACCTTGATTTTTTCAATTTAGGTGATATTACAAGCTCTTTCCTTGAAAACAAAGTAAATAAGCTCAAATTACCTTAATTATCCAATCTTTAGTCTGCTCTACTTCCGCTAGTTGCATAAAGATACATTTAGTAATAATTTTGGCGACTGTTCCTTATATACCTAACATGTGTTTTAGGCTAAAGCTTGCACTCAACCATTACTCTCCTAACCCGGATTTCTCACCACACCTCGAATGGAGGAGTAATGAGTAGTGAGTAAAGTCTTCACTTATTACTTATTACTTGTTACTTGTTTTACTGAGTATTTACTATTACTCATCATCAAACGCAAAGGAGCTTGTGAGAAATGCGGGCTAATTCTTATACAAGGCAAAAAGTAATATGTTTATTAGTTACTTTATCTTAAAACTGTGTATCAACAAGCACTTACTCTATTTATGCCACTAAACTCCACAAGTATGACTTAGAGCTTGTCATGTAACAACCTTGCCTCTTTTGAGCCAGGAATGCTTTCTCAGCAAGCTTTCTAGATTATAAATTGTAAAAGTTGTTTCTTGACAGGCTCTTAGAGTATTACTTTTTTTAAATAAGTAGCTATGAATAGCAAAACCTAGTAATATTGAGTCTGATGTAACACGTTTTAACGTAGCGCATTTCTAAATAAGCTTTGGTTACTGGGGAGCCAATGCAGTTTTGCTCACTAGCAGGACAAGTACAAGTATGGATTTTAATGCTACCCAAAAGTTAAATTCAATAGCCCTTTCCTCTGGTACTCCAAGAGAGCGAGGATTTAAAGCATCAAAAAATTTAGTAGCAGTAACTTTTGAAGAAGCTTTAGTAATCATCAATGACCTAGTATGCGCCAACAGAGGTAGAGGCTTGTCTAAGCCTGAGATATCTGTTATCAAGGGTGCCTGGGATAACTGTGGTTATGAGAAGATAGCACAAGACTCAGGTTATACCCTTAATTACTTACAACGGGTCGTAGGCGCTCGATTGTGGACTACACTTTCAAAAATAATTGGAAATGGGGAACAGATAACTAAAAAAAATTTGCGTCTTTTCTTAGAGCAACTTACCCAAGATCATAATGTTCAATCCACTTCAAGTAAAGAGCAGGGCTGCATTGTCAAAGGCTTAGTACAAGTTTTGGAACGTAAATGCCTTGATACATCTAGCTTTTATGGACGCGAAGAAGAACTGTCCAAATTAAAAGAATTAATAATCAAGCGGCGTTGCGTATCGCTTATAGGAATTGCAGGTATTGGTAAAAGTACATTAGCCGCAAAACTCATTGAAGAACTCAGTACAGAGTCTCAACCTAAATTTGACAGTATAATTTGGAAATCGGTTGCTCATGCACCACCACTCCAAGAGTTATTAGCAGATATCATGGAGTTAGTACAATCAAATGAGCCTGACTTAGATTTACCTAAATATACTCAGGCAATGATTTCATTACTGATTAAGCAGTTGCAATCACGGCGATTCCTAATAGTATTAGATGAATGTGAATCGTTATTTCAAGCAAATAGCTTGGAACAGAGACTGGAGTACAAGTTATTTTTACGTAGATTGACTGAAGAACTAGATCAAAGCTGCTTGCTATTAACTAGTCGAGTTTTGCCGGATGAGATCAATGATCTTATAGAAATTGGACTACCTGTTGAGTATCTCAAAATCGAAGGATTGAAGAACAATGCAGCAGTACAGTTTTTATCTACTCAAGGTTTGATAGATTTAGAAAAGTGTAATGAGTTAATTCACACTTATCGTGGCAATCCTTCAGAGCTAAAAGCAGTAGTTAATCGAATTAATAACTTATTTGGTAGTTCAGAGAAATTTTTTGAACATAAGACTACGCTGGTTAGCCGTCAGTTCCAAGTAATGCTTGATAAAACATTTGGTCAAGTGTTAAACGAAGTTCAGCGTCAAATTATGATTTACTTGGCTGAAAAAGTTTTCTCAGATCCCCAACCTGTTGCTATCACAATATTATTAAATGAATTGAACCCAAGTAAAAATTCAGGAGTGTCAGACTCAGAATTGATACTAGCGTTAGAAAAACTTGTAAATATGATATTAATCGAAAAAGAAATAGACCCCATTACCAGAGAAGCCCACTTTTCTCTTCAGCCAGTAATCAAGAAATATATCATGACAGATCCAACAGGATTAGTACACATATCTAATGCTTCACCTAATCTAGCGATCGCATCTTAGGTAAAAGTTTTCACAGCCAGGTAATCTACCCTACACGGAGTGTCACCAATCCTCTGATTACCCATTAAAAAGCAATCCTTAACAAATGTGGAGGTCTAAAAAAGAAAAACGACATCAGATGGACACAAGTTTTGTAAGATCAAGCTGAAGCGATACGGAGGCAAATAACAGCACCAAAATTTAAAGGACAAATGCCACTAAGGAGTAGGCGCTTTGT
>NZ_JAWJTF010000284.1:0-2600 GCF_048836525.1 Nostoc sp. CALU 546 | reverse complement strand
CTAATGTGTGTTACTAAAATCAGAAGCAAGACACTCATAAGACTTAAAATGAGTATTATTTTGTTCCCAAATACTGTTTTATTACTTATGTTCACATATCTAAGCCATTGATATAGAGGGGAATGCTCTGATTGTGAACTCTTACTTCTATTTTAGATTAATTTCCTAGGACTTGGAAAATATTTTCGCTTTCTTTTAGAAATGCTAAAGTCAATTTATAGAGTAATTTCTGATGTCAGCGAGTGAAGTGCGATACTTGATTATTAACGCACTTATTACTCTAGGTTTACTTGGTAATAGGTTCTATGATGAAGATAGTGGCAATTGGTACATTAAAGATACCAGCCCAGTCTTACCGCTACGGTTTTACAAAAGGGTGATATTGTTCCGATTAGTTGGGACTTGTAATTATGGCAAATTGGACTGAAATGCAAAAACAAAAGTATGCTAGGTTCCAAGAAATTTTAGAAATTGGGAAACAGCGTTATGTGGATGCTGGTGGTAATCCTCAACGTTATCGAGCAGGTTTTAAAGGTCAAGATTACTTGACAGATGAAGAGAGAAAAGAAGCTACCAAAATCATGCGGCAAATGTTTGGTATTTCCATCACAAATGGTTATGTCTATTGTCAAGGGTCTTCTTGGCAGTTGCCTGAGAATTCGCTATTAGGTAAAAAGCAAGTCTAATAGCAACAAATAGGTAATGAATATAACACATTGTTGACCTTTGTTACTGAAAGATAATGGGTGTTTAAGCTTGCTGCTGACGCTGTTTAATCTCTGCGATCGGTAATAGCAAAGTATCTTCTATTTCCTGTCGCACTTCCCGACTGACATAACAATCGCTATTTAGACAATCTACTAAGAATAAATTTGCATTGTAATACTGGTTTAGTAATTCCTTTTGGCGAATGCTCACCTCCCACTCACTATCGATACTGCGATATCCTATCATTACTGCTCTTAATTGCTGAGTCCAAGTTTGACCATTTGTTTCCCACCATTGTTGATGGATCTGCAAATCACTTTTTGGGTTAGGTAGTTGGTTTACAAGTGGTAGCAATCCTGATTTTAGATCAGGAATAAGACTGTGAGTTAATTTAGTAATATTATCAACACCATTTTTATGCTTGAAATTCAAACAAAATTGAAGTTGAGGACTAAGTACCAGATTACACTTAAAATAATCTCTAGTATTATCTGTACCAATGGCTTCCCTGAATCCAAGCTCAGAGATAAGACAAAAATCAAGGTCGATTCCTATACACATATCAACCAGATAAAGATTATGTCCCAGTATAAAAGCAAAGTAAAACTCGCGAATAAGTGCTAATTGGTATGGAACATTTACTGAAAAAGATTTTTTGCTTATCCACTTTAGAAACTGCTGTAATTTTTCGTCAGTAGCTAAAAGCGAATCGACTTTATCTTTCATCAATAGCAACAGACGATCTGCGTTTGGAGACATCCCAACCGCCAGCAATAAAACTTCGCGCCAGCGCTTTTCAGTGATATGGCTGACAAGATTCTGTAAAGCCTCATTTGATAACTGCTTTCCAACAACAAATTCTCTAGCTGTGAAATACTCATTAAATGTCAGATGCGAAAAAGAGTAAATACCTTTAGCCCGTTCCATCAATAGCCCATGTTGAGCTTCAATTGACTTCAGAATTCTTTCGCTGTCGAGTTGCAATGCTTCCTCATCAGTATTGGCATTGGGTAAATTACGGATGTAATCTATAATGTATTGCTCTGCTGTTTTCTGCTTGAAGAAGTAGTCACCACGCTCAAACGTAATCAGGGCAATTTTGCTGAGTAAATCTTCCTTACGCTGAATTGATAACTTTTTATAAATCTGGTCGCGCTGAATTCCACGCTTGGCATCCCATTTTTTTAGTAGTGCATCCAATCCTTCCTTATATAACTCAGAACGATTTGCTGGAAAATCTCCTGACTCCTCAAATGCTAAACATAGCAACGTTAGTAGTAAAGGACTTGCAGCAAGTTCATTGATCCTGTTATTCTCTTTAAGCTGTTTAATAAAAATTTCTGGCTTTACAGCTTTTCCTTTAAACCAGTTAGTTGCAAAGGTGGCAATTTGTTCTTTATCAAAATCAGCAACTTCTACCTCTGTGAACTTCTCAAAGGTATATTCCCGCGCTGCAATACGACAGGTTATGACTAAGTGATTTTCTCGGAAATGTTCCGAAAACTCACGAATTTCTTTAATAATGTGGCTAGTATCCTCTTCCCTGACCTCATCTAAGCCATCTAGTAAAACTAACGCTTTACCATGATTTATTACATTTTGGATAGAGATAATAGATTGCGTATCTACAACACCTCCTCTTTCAGAGGTACGATTCATTGCGTCTACACTAATATATTCCAATAATCCAGGTTTGTTAGCAGCGTCGGCAAAGTCTTTGAGAGTAACAAAAATCGGCACACGTTCGGACTGAAACTCGCCCTCAATACACTGCATCGCTAAATACTTCAAGAACGTGGTTTTACCTGCCCCAGGCTTTCCCAAAATCATTAGCTTGGGATATTTCTCAACAGCTTTCAGTCCCGGTAATCGTTTTTCAGTGATGGTAGTGG
>NZ_JAWJTF010000016.1:84009-113280 GCF_048836525.1 Nostoc sp. CALU 546 | reverse complement strand
AACAGGAAAGGAAATCTCTACCCTGACTGGTCATAACAACTCGGTATTTGCAGTAGTGATCGACCGAGATGGAAAAACAGCCGTTTCTGGTTCACGTGACAAGACCCTAAAACTGTGGGATCTAAAGACAGGAAAGGAAATCTTTACCCTGACTGGTCATAACGACTCGGTAGGTGTAGTAGCAATCGCCCCAGATGGAAAAACAGCCGTTTCTGGTTCACGTGACAAGACCCTGAAACTGTGGGATCTAGAGACAGGAAAAGAAATCTCTACTTTTATTGGTGATAGTCATATATATTGCTGTGCAGTTTCTCCAGATGGATTGACGATTATAGCAGGAGAACCATCAGGGCGTGTTCATTTCCTCCGTTTAGAAGGGGGTTAAAAAATGAAACCGATCATTGAAAATCCGATCAATATCCCCAGATATCCCCTAGAATTTCAGCAAATCATTACCGCTAAAAATCAAAACTTTGTCGGTCGTGAATTTGTCTTTGCTGCTATCAACAAATTTCTCAATCAATCTGACCGGGGCTACTTTACTATTATCGGCGATCCTGGTATTGGTAAAAGTGCCATTCTTGCCCATTATGTCAGCCAAAATCCGGGAGTTGTTTATTACAATGTCGAAATCTCAGGTAAAAACCGCGTTGAGGAATTTCTGACGAATATTTGCACTCAATTAATAGAAATCGCCCAAAATCAAGGTATTAAAACTAGTGTTGAGCGGAGTCGAAACAATCTCACTCCTAACTTTTCTGACTCTACCACAGAAGACAGTGGTTTTTTATCGTTATTACTGCAACAAATCAGCAATAGATTGCAACCAAAACAACGTTTAATTATTACTATAGATGGCTGCGATAGAATTGATATCAACAATCAACCACGCGGCTCAAACATATTTTATTTACCCCGTTATCTACCCGAAAAAGTTTATTTTATCCTTAGTCGTCGTCCTTTTTTGGCAGATAAATCAGGTTTATTAATTGAAACACCAGCCCAATCTTTAGATTTATCAAATTACCCTGAACAAAACCGCGCTGATATCCAAGAATATATTAAAACTTATTTAAATGAATCATCTCATTCTGAGCCTATTGTTAGCGAAGAGAAGAATCGTGGAGACTTTTCGCTCAACATGACAGAGCAAGGTTTTGATGATGAAACGAATTTTATGTATGTTAAAGAAATTTTAGCAGATATTACTGAGGATATTTACCCCCAAAATTTACAGATATATTACCAAAATCATTTAGAAAAAATGAATTTAGCCACCAGTAAACAGCAACCAATGGCTTTGCAGGTGTTAAATATCTTAGTTCAAGAGCAACCAATATCAATAGAAGCGATCGCTGAAAGATTAGATGTAGATGAATATGAAATCAAGGTGATTTTAGATAAGTGGCGAGAGTTTTTACATTTAGAATCAATAGCAGCCGAAATCCACTATAGTGTTTATCATACTAATTTTCGTGATTGGTTGAGGCAACAAATAGAGTCTAACTTTTGAGTTAAAAGGGCATTTAGAGGATGTTTGAAAAGTTCTATTGTCAGTAGCAGAAGTTTTAGATCCCCCTAAATCCCCCTTAAAAAGGGGGACTTTGATTCCGGTTCCCCCCTTTTTAAGGGGGGTTAGGGGGGATCTCAAAGTGCCTAAAGTCACAGGGAAACACTTTTCAAGCAACCTCTTAGAAACCGCGAGAGTAATATCTTATTAACCAGTAGGAGTAACAAGCAATTATGACTAAATATGTACTCTGGGGAACTTACTGCGAAGACGTTCTCGAAAAACGTGTCCCTCACCGTCAAGCTCATTTGGACGGATTAGCAAAACAGAAAGAATCCGGTGTGTTGATTACTATTGGCCCCACCAAGGATGTCACAAAAGTTTTTGGGATTTACGAAGCCGAAGACGAAGCCACTGTGCGCGAGTTAATTGAAAACGATCCTTACTGGAAAAATGGCATCTGGACTGAATATTCTGTCAAAGAATGGATTCAGGCTTTATAAATTGGGTATGGGGTATGGGGCATTGGGCATTGGTTATTAATTCTTCTCCCTCACTTCCTCATCTCCTAATACGGTTCGGTTAAGGTTTTTTGATGAAAATTCTAAATCACAAAGACGCGATAAATCGCCGTCTCTAAAATAATCAATCCTTCTTCTTGACGGCGATTTATCGCTTCTCTTGGGTTAACCAAACGTATTGTCTCATCTCCCTCATCCTCACTCCCCACTCCCCACATAATGAAAATTTGGCAGGTTGATTTTTATCGTCGTCCCTCACAAGATGCGTCTGGACAAATTTTATGGGACTTGTTGATTTGTGACGCAACTCGCAGCTTTGAGTATGAAGCTACCTGTCTCCAGTCAGCAGCGAATTCTAGTTGGGTTGCTGCTCAACTAGAATTCGCTGCTGGAGAAAAATTGCCAGATGTGATCCAGGTGTTTCGTCCTCAGTCTCTCAGCTTAATTGAGGCGGCTGGACGCAATTTAAGTATAAATGTCGAACCTACTCGCCACACCTTGGCGTTAAAGCAGTGGTTAGCAGAAAAGCAATATCCCTCAACGCTGGATAAACCGCCCCCAGTACCATTACCAGAAAACCTCTGGGGAGAACAATGGCGTTTTGCGAGTCTAGCTGCTAGTGATGTAGAAACGAGATTTAGTGATCGCCCCATTCCCATTTTGCACATCCCAGAACATCTCAAACCCATCAATTTAGGTTTGGCATCAACAGTCCCCGTTCCTGGTGTGGTAATTTATGGTGGACGGCAATCGATGCGCCTAGCCCGGTGGTTGCAGCAAGCCCGTTCTGTGGCATTAAACTATATTTCTGGCGCACCAGACGGCTTAATCTTAGAAGCTGGCTTGGTGGATAGATGGATTGTTGCCACATTTGAAGATCCAGAAGTTACAAAAGCAGCCCAAGCATTTGAACAACGGAAACAGCAAAGTCGAGGATTGCATTTTTTGTTAGTGCAGCCAGATGATTCTGGGATGACTTATAGCGGCTTTTGGTTATTGCGTCCAGAAAATGGATGTTAATTGCCAAAAATATTATTCTGTTTATTGAATAAATTTTGAATTGACAAGGAAATCCAGCTAGTAAAAATTCATGTTCTGGTAGTTTATCAATTAATCAAATATACCTGAAGCTGTTTGAGCAAAGTTTTTTCATAAACTAATTGAGCATCTGTATTAATTTCACTGCTTAAAATGCATTCACTTTCTATATTTAAAGAATGAGCCGCCTGTTCAAAGGCTAATCTAATTCCAATACTGCTTGGGTAAAGCATTTTGAACTCGGAATTGGGTTTGGGGAAAAGGTTAAAGGGAAAAGGTTAAAGGTTAAAGGTTTTTTCTTTCCCCTTTCCCCTTACCCTTTTCCCCAAAACCCGACAAGTATTGAATCTTAATTCCCCCTATTCCTGAAAATAAATCGACAAACCGAATTTTAATTTTCTCCATAGAGATTAAGGTAATTTTCAAATGCATGTCATACAAATTACTGTAGGGGCACAATCATATATTGTGCCCCTACGCGTATGGTCTATTCAATTAAAAATCGCTGTAAGTTACTTTGTTATTTCCTACTTAGCCTTCACCCGCGCTTGCTTCACCATCGCAATCAGAGTTTGATGGGCATCTTCCGCATCTGCTAAAACATGATCAAATTGAATGCGAACTGGTACAGGTTCGCCATTCACTTGCGCTGTTAAATCCATACCCTGTGCATCAATTGAAAGCATTTCGGCTGCGATTGCATCTGTCACACCACCAAAAGCTTTAGCATAAACAACTACAGCATCAGCATGATCATCATTCATATGCTTGCAGATGCGCGAACTAATTTCAGGAGAAAAATCTTTAGACATTGTGAGATTAAAAGTGACCAATACGGCAAGAGTCTAAATTCTCACCTAAGTAGATGAGATTTGCCAATATTTCAAATTAGCAGAAAAGACATTAGTCTCGCACCATCGTTATTATAAGTGATATCTGAAAAACAATTGCCGTTGTATATATTTGATAAGTTAAGTTTATTACTAGTACAACAATTAAATTAAAATAAACATTATCCAGTATTTTTACCTTTAATTGCGGAAAGCAAACAGCGTAAACTGTAGCAGAAGTATTAGCCAAAACTATTGTAGCTAAGAGACAATGAGCGAAATTAGCCCCAGACGAATTGTAATTGGGGATGTGCATGGACACTATGAAGGTTTAATGACATTGTTGGAGGCGATCGCCCCCACGTCAGAAGATCATGTCTATTTTCTGGGAGACTTAATTGATCGTGGCCCTCATAGCGCACAAGTAGTTAATTTTGTCAAGCGGAATAACTACTCATGTTTATTGGGAAATCATGAGCAGATGTTATTAAACATTCTGACCAATGAAAAGACTTCCTCCTCGACAATGCAAGCATGGCTGTATGGTGGAGGACAAGCTACCGTGGCCAGTTACCAAGAGGCTCCAATTCCTGACGACCATCTGGATTGGTTAAAAACTTTGCCTACATACATTGACTTGGGGGATGTTTGGTTAACTCATGCTGGTGTTGATCCCTCCAAGTCAGTGACAGAACAAACAGCCGATGAACTGTGCTGGATACGAGAGGAATTTCACAGCATTGAAAAACCCTACTTTCCAGATAAGCAAATTATTATCGGTCACACCATTACCTTTACTCTGCCGGGTGTTTCTCCTGGTAAACTGGCACAAGGAAAGGGATGGCTAGACATAGATACTGGCGCTTATCATCCCCGGAGTGGCTGGTTGACTGGACTGGATGTCACAAATGACTTGGTTTATCAAGTGAACATATTTAAAAACTATATTCGTGTCCTGCCTTTAGAAGAGGTTGTAATTAACGTTGATCCAGCCAAAATTAAAGTTGATCGTCGCCATAAGAATTGAGTGGGAGTGGGGAGATGAGGGGAATAACCAATGCCCAATGCCCAAGACCCTAAAGACTACGTTAATGGTCGAATATTAGCTTTATAACTAGTGTTATCCAAGCCATATTTTCCATTACTAGGTTGGGAGTTAATAGCACGTCTGAGGCCATTAATGCGATCGCTAGTTCCGGGGTGTGTACTCAAAAATGTCGGCACAGAACCACCCTTTTGCAGCAGCTTTTGCATAAAAGAAACCATCCCAGACTGGGCATAACCGGCGCGTGTCAAAGTTCTTAACCCTCTTTGATCGGCATCAAATTCATCGTTACGACTGCGGGGACGATTCAAGGCAAGTTCTACACCAATGCCCACGGCTGCATTGCGATCTAAACCACTTGCTGTGGCTAAACCACTAGCGATCGCTTTTTGCCGCATCTGTTTAACCAGGTGTTTACCGCCAATATGACCAATTTCATGGGCGATGACACTTGCGAGTTCCGCTTCATTATCGGCAGCTTTTAGCAAACCCGTGTGGACATATACATAACCTCCTAAAGTAGCAAAAGCATTAATAGCATCATCTTCAACCACTTGGAAGGTATAGGGAAGATTGGGGCGATCGCTATTGGCCGCTAAACGCCGACCAATTTGTTCGACATAGGCATTAACATTAGAATTCCGGTAAAGTCGGACTTGACCGCTCAGTATTTGCTGATTAATCTGCTTACCAATATCAGTTTCCTGGCGATCGGATATATTAGAAAGCTGAAGTACCTGGACTCCCTGCAATATCATAGGCAAGAAATCAAAAGCTCTTCCAGGCAGAGGTGTACTCAGGCACAGACTCAGGGCGACTACCACCGAAATTAGGGGATAAAACCAGCGCCGCCGCCACATCCGGTAATTTGCAACAAAACCTTTCCAATTGAACATAATACGCTTTGAAGATTATTTCGGGAGAACATAAAATGATGAGACAAATTATGAGACGGATTTAGAGTATTCTAAGTTGCATTCTTGACTCAAGACCAAAGGGTTTGTGATACAGATAATTCTTACGCAAATCTACTGAACTGTGCGAGGCTAAGGATTCCCTCTAGAGATAGGTTTCAACATTAGATTCTACTTTCTAGATAGGTCAGTCTTAATAGGTACAAGTTTGAGGTTTAGTTGCCGCTCCTCGGAACTTGCGAACTCGTGATAAACTGTCGCATAACCATAATCCCCGGATGCTTTGAGTTATTACCAAATAGGGAAAATTGCCGTTCCCATTGAAAACCTTCTTTCTACAATCAATTACTTCGCTATTACTTCGGAAAACTTTTTATGGCTATTTTAGATTCCAAAGGTCGTTTATTCGGTAAAATCAACCTCCTAGATTTAGGTGCTGCACTGGTCATTTTGCTAGTTATATTTGGCATCTTTGTCTTTCCTGGCACTTCTGGTTCTGTTGCCCAAGTCGGTGCGAAAACAGTACCCGTAGAAGTAGACGTATTAGTTCGGGGTTTGAATATACGTGATCCTGAGCAATTATTTAACAACGGCTTAAAAAAAGGTGGAAAAACTAATGTGATTATCCGCAATCAGCCTTATGGGCAGATTGAGATTAAATCTATTCAACAGCTACCTAGAACAGTCAATGTTTTCCAACCTGATGGCACTGTTAAAGAATTACCAGATCCAAAGACCAACAATTTTAGTACAGATATGCTTTTGACCTTAGAAGGTAAAGCCCAACGCACTGAAAGCGGACTAGTTCTAGGTAGCAGTAAAGTAAAAATTGGTATGCCATTTGAGTTAGAAGGCTTTAACTACAACTTCAATGCAACTGTTATTGATATCAGATTTGACAAATAGCATTCACATTTTGTTTGATATATTTCGCCATCTCTGATAGGAGAGGCAACTGGCATAAACTGGGTGAAATCAAAACTGTGCAGAACAACTATATAAGACGTGTGTGTACATAATAGACAATATCAAAGTCAATTTTTGTAACTTAGACGCAAAGTAGCTTTCTGCACAACTCGTAAGTAAGATCAAGGTTTAATTAAGGGCGTTGCAAAATATAAATATTATTTTGCAACGCCCTTAATTTAGTAAGCATTGGTAATCAAAAGTCCAACTACACAATTATGGTTGAAATTGGATGAGTGAAAAGAGTAGAGGTGCAGAAGGTAGGAAATTAAATGAGGCTTTTACTACTAAATAAGCTAATTAAGCAAAGGCAAATATTTGCGAATTAATCCAATTGTCACTGCTGGTAATTCCAACTGCGGTGTTAACCCCACATCTTCTAATTGTTGAAAAAATCGGATTGCTTGGGGATTAATTTCGGCAAGGCGGCGACCAATTGAGGGCCCTGTAAATTCTGACTTTTGTCCCCAAATAATGGCTGTGGGGGTGGTTAACTGTTGAATGTAAAGGGATAAATCAAAGCATAAATCGCCACGTACAAATGACAGTGCTGCATACTCAGCATTAGGCTGTTGGGCGGATTGTAGATAAGCATCGACAATTTCCTCATATACTCGATTAGATTTAGCAAATTGCCGTTGCTCTAAGAAGCCGCGAATACCTCCACTGGTAGCAATTCCAGCGCTGTAAAGTAAGCGATCAACAACGGGAACGCTAACTAACTGAGCAAAAAAACTACGGGAGTAGTCTTCGCCAAAATCGGAAAGTCCGGCGGGGGTGGTAAGAATTAAAGACTTGAATAAATCAGGATGATCTGCTGCTACCCGAATTGTAAATGCTCCTGTCAAAGAAGAAGCGATCGCTGTTACTGGCCCGGTACAAGTCTGCTCGAAAAACTCCCGAATTGTGATCAAATAATCCTCAATCTTATAACTCCGTGCTGGATGCTCAGACCTACCCCAACCAATCAAATCTGGCACAATCACCCGATATTCAGCCGCAAAAGCTGGATAAACTTTCGACCACTCATAAGCAGAAGATCCACCACCAAAGCCGTGTAGGAACACTAAAGTTTCCCGATCATCTTTGGCAGTCACATCATCCAGCCAAGGTTCTCCAGCAGCAGTATAATATACCATTCTACCTAGTGAGGTATTTATGGAGCGTTGTTCAAATCCTAGTGGTTGAAACATAAGTATTTTTTTGTTGACTGTAGTTATTAGTTGGCACAAGTCAAATAAAAGACCTGGGACGCGGGGATAGGGTGAGAGTATTTGATAATTTTTCCATGTCCCCGTGTTTTACCTTCGCCGCATCTTCTTTAGTCACTCTGGATGCTTACGTGTTTAGTTCAAGCTCCCCGCTCATTGTTATTATCAACTAACCAATCACTTTAAGGCTTCTCACCACCGTCAGATTAAGTAGATATAAAATTACTGGATTACTTGTAAAGATTTGGTGATTTTTTTTCATAATAAAAAGTAACTTTACGTTGAAATTACTGCTTTATAAGGCTTTTTAATGGTAGCGAGTATCACTACCAGAGTAAATCCAGCACAAGTTTTTATGGTAGTGTATCAAAAAACCAATAAATAATTTTCTGCGTAAAAAATAGTTAAAACGCTTATTTTAGTAAGCTATTAATCATACTTTTATACGTAGAATTTAGATTTGACGTATAAATAAATCATATTATTATCTAAGTATATAGTAAGGCGGGATGTCATGGTAAAGCAGGCTACTCTTCAATCAAATAAAATACCAACGATTGAAGATGCTAAATTTGCGCTTGACAAGTTTAATATACAAAACGAAATTAAAGCTTCAGCTGGGCGGGGTCGGATCGAGCCAGTAGTTGACGTTGCCCAAGTAACTGCACCTACTTGTATTTGTTTAGACTTAGAAGACTTGAAGTGTTTTGAAGCAGTTGAGCGTCAGTATGAACGCTGGGGAGTGATTTTTCACAATTCTCTAGCAATACAGCCATCAAATCCAGCATTTCCAACCTATTCAGGGCTAACAGTGTTAATGGGAGCGCCCAAAAGCGGATTTTTAGAAGCTACTTTCTTGCGTCCGGTTAACTCAGTTAGCGCCTTTGTCACTAGTTCGCAACGGCTAGTGCTTTCCGCCTACGATCGCAATCGACAACTGCTTGCTCAAACTGCACTACCAGGCTCTAATCTTGCCAATTCCGACTCAGCAATTTCCCCCAATACCTTATTATCTATAAGTGTGAATAACATCTACAGCGTTACCTTCTGTGCTTTTAATGGTCAATTCACCCTTGATCAGTTTCGTTTTTGTCTTTAATTAGCACTTACGTACAAAATGCCCTTGCTCTGAGGGATTTAAAAATGGTATCTTTATTTGCGCCGTGCTGTAATAGTCTACTATCCGACCATAAAACCGGGCATCTTGTAGTTTGGGCCTTCATCCTTTCTTCATCCATAGTAAAACTTATACAATAGGTAATTTCGTAATCAAGTAGGTAAACACTGTGGCACAGGCTTCGTCTTCTTGGCAGCAATTGATCAACCAGATCCCCAACTGGAACTGGCCGCTTCCAAAACTCAAGACAAAGGGAGCCATAAAGCAGCAAACATTTAAGCGCTTCTCTGGCCCTGGGGGCTTTCTTGGGTTCCTGACAATTATCATTGCCATGTTGTTGTGGAACTGGAAACTGCTATTGGCTCTCTTAGTCGGCATTGGAGTAATGGTATTGGTTTACTCAATGCAGGAGTGGGACTGGCAATTGCGCTGGTCAAAAATACGCAATTTTTTAAATAGTTCAAATCGTCGGTTAGCCTTAGCAGTCGTCAGTGGTGGTATTGGTACTGTCAGCACTTACATGGCAGCAGCAATTTGGGTTGACTCTCACAGTCCGTGGATTGCCGCTGGTGCGATCGCGCAAGGCGTGGGTACTCTGTTAACTTTAATTTTATTGGTTTGGCAAATTGTCAACTTTTATGAAAATCGAGAAGAAGACCACCTCGATCAGTTGTTGGTCAATTTAACAGAAAAAGATCCATTGAAGCGGTTGATTGCCCTACGTCAACTAACTAAAGTCATCACCCATCAACGAGTTGATTCTTCAGTGCAGCAAGATGTTGTCCAATGCTTGCAACTCCTACTCAGTCGAGAAGAAGAAGCTGTAGTTCGAGAGGCAGCTTTTAAGAGCTTACAAACTTGCGATCGCCTACAAGTGCTACCCCCCAAAACAGCAAAAACTTTCACACCCATCTCAGCAAAAGTCAAACATCACGTTTATTAGTCATTTGTCATTAGTCATTTGTCATTTGTCATTTGTCATTGTTTGAATGATGAGAGTCCTAATTAATTTTCAATGCCCCATACCCAATCCCCAATCCCCAATCCCCAATACTTATTTTCGAGATAGCTGTCCATTGCGAACTTGGACTACCGGATGATTGCACCGCCGCACCAATTGTTCATCATGTGTGGTAACAATTACTGTAGCCCCAAAGGAATTTAACTTCTGGAGAATCTGGATCACTTGCCAGGAATTATCTGGATCAAGATTTCCAGTAGGCTCATCTGCCAACAACAAGGGTGGCGTACCAACGATCGCACGGGCAATACTCACCCGTTGTTGCTCTCCCCCAGAGAGTTGATCTGGAAAGCAGTCAGCTTTACTCAGCAAACCTACCAGCTTTAAAGTTGGTTCTAAACGTCGTTGAATTTCTTTACGGGTATACCCTTGAGCTTGCAGCACAAAAGTCACATTTTCCGCTACGGTTCTTTGGGTAATCAGTTTGTAGTCTTGAAACACAATGCCAATCCGTCGCCGCAATAATGACAAGCGATCGCCCCGTAAATCCGCTACATTACATTCATCAACAATTACTTCTCCTTGTGTAGCTAACTCTTGACCATACAGTAGTTTCAAGAGGGTTGATTTACCAGAACCACTTGGCCCCGTGATAAAGAGAAATTCTCCCTTTTTTACCTCAAGGTTCGCATTTAACAAGGCGTGAGTGCCGTTAGTATAGGTCTTGGTTACAGATTGCAATTGCACCTTTGCGATCGTATTGCGATCGTGCTGTTGACTTTCACAGTCTTCTTTATGAACGGATTTTTTTGTCTTAACTTGAGTTGTTAATACTGGCATTGTTAAATTTTCCTCATACCCACACCCAAACAGTTTGCCTACTGAGATGTGACATTCCCCTCAAAAATAAGGATTCCCAGGTTTAGCCTGGGAATTTAAAATTCAACAAAGAAAATTTAAAATTTTTTGAAGACTTTAATACAAACTAAGTAATAGCACCCAGAAGTCAGAATTCAGAATTCAGAAGTCAGAAGTCAGAATTCAGAACTCAGAATTCAGAACTCAGAAGTCAGAACTCAGAAGTCAGAACTCAGAACTCTTAACTCTTAACTAATTGCACCCTTTGCTGTAAAACGATAAATAAACGCTTTCACAGCAAACTCTGGCAACGCCAACATCCGCCGCCAACGCCAAGGTTCTTGATAAAGCCGATACAACCATTCCAAATTATTATTTCCTAACCAGGCGGGAGCGCGAGTTTTAGTTCCCGACCAAATATCAAAACTGCCACCAACGCCAATCCAAATTGCTTGGGGACACAAATGGCGGTTTTCGGCAATCCATAACTCTTGACGTGGCACTCCCAAACCGACAAAAATCACTTGTGGCTGCAATTGAGCAAGAGTTTCTCGCAATTGTGCTTCCTCTTCTGGAGAATGGTAGCCTGAATGAGTGCCTACTATATTTAGGTCTGGAATTTGCTTCTGCCAAAAATCTGCCGCATTTGCAGCCACTCCCGGCGCTGCTCCATAGAAAAATACCTTTGCTCTTATCTGCTGTTGTCCAAGTTCTTGCAAAAGCTTTTCTGCTAACTCAATCCCCGGAAAACGCTGCACTTTTTGCCATAACAGCCACCGCAAATACAGAACAACCCCCGCTCCATCCGGAATCACGAGTTCAGCATTTTTAATGACCTGAGCTAATAATTGATTTCGCTCTGCCTGCATAGTCATTTCTGCATTGAGCGTTACTACATGAGTTCCCTTGCCTGCGTGCAGGCATTCTAACAACCAGTCTGGATAGTTAGCCATTACATGAACTGGTATTCCCAACACTGAAAATGCTTGATTGCTGTTAGACATAGCCTATTCTTGAGTAGCCCTCACACCAGATTTTGCTTGAATGTTAAGTTTATCAAATTTTTTTATATTAGAACTTGGGCAGGAGAGATACCCCCTTGAACAATAGAAAGCATAATTAAACTAACTAGTCTTGGGCGCTTGTACTTGGACTGATTCAGTCCAAATTTATTGTTAAAGTGTAATATTCACTCAGTATAAAACGCTCAACTCACAACTCTGGTTCCGGGAACAGAAGCCTCCACTATACTACTTGCAGTTAGTGTGGGAGTATGTCACGAAACTCGACTTTATGGTTAAGGTAGTGTAACGGGCTGAAGTTGGCTATGAGTAAAATTCGTATCGCTCTGATTGAAGATCATGACCTAACTCGTGTAGGTATTCGGACAGCATTACTACAAAAAGATGACATTGAAGTTGTAGGTGAAGCTGCCAATGCTGTTGAGGGGCTAAAGATGTTAAAAATGGTACGACCAGATATTGCCATTGTAGATATTGGTTTACCAGATAAGGATGGCATTGAGTTAACACGGGAGGTAAAATCTACTACTAATGGACAGCAGCTACTAACAAAGGTGTTAATTTTGACGCTACGGGACAATAAAGAAGCGGTGTTGGCAGCTTTTGCCGCTGGTGCAGACTCTTACTGTATGAAAGATATCAAATTTGATAATTTGCTGGAAGCAGTGCGAGTAACTTACAATGGCAACGCCTGGATCGATCCCGCGATCGCTCGGATTGTATTACAACAAGCGCAACAAAATCCCCAAAAGTTGGAATCGGCTTTTGTCGATACTAAGACTATTGCCTCTAACCCTGATTATGTTGAGAATCTGGAAGGAATTCAACCTTACACCCTGACAGAAAGGGAATTGGAAGTGTTACAGTTGATTGTCGAAGGTTGTAGTAATGCAGTAATAGCAGAAAGACTTTATATCACTGTTGGAACTGTTAAAACTCACGTTCGCAATATTTTGAATAAACTATGTGCTGATGACCGTACCCAAGCAGCAGTCCGCGCCTTGCGTTCTGGGTTAGTTGGATAAAATTCATTTTGGTATGGACAATTGAGGATGATCAAGGGAAATCAAAACTTTGAGAAAGTTATATTTTCAAAGTTAATGACTTCTCCGATTTTCTGCTATTTATCAGGTGAGATAAACATCATACTATCTCGCCATTCAAATATGTGAAAAATAAAGTCAAATATGGCTGAGAACGGGGTGGACAAACTTAAGCTCATGGTGGTAGATGATGAGCCAGATAACTTAGATTTACTCTACCGCACTTTTAGGCGAGATTTCCAAGTATATAAAGCCAATCATGCCTTTGGTGCTATGGAAATCTTGGATCAATTTGGCGAAATGGCGGTGATTATTTCTGACCAAAGAATGCCAGAAATGAATGGCACTGAATTTTTTAGTCGCACCGTAGAACGTTTTCCAGACACGATTCGGATTTTGTTAACTGGTTTTACTGATGTCGAAGATTTGGTGGATGCAATTAACTCCGGTCAGGTATTTAAATACATTACCAAACCCTGGAATCCGGATCGGCTGAGAGCGTTAGTTGAGCAAGCCACTGATACATATCGCCTAGTTAAGAAGCGCACCCAAGAGTTGCGTCGGGCCCTACGACGAGAATCTTTGTTTAATGCGGTAACAACGGCAATTCGGGAGTCTTTAGACTACGACAGTATGCTGCAAAAAATTGTGGCAACTATTGGACAAACGTTTGAAGCTACCAGTTGCTTGCTAAGACCAGTAGAGGGCGATCGCCTGATACAAGACCAGTTTTTGTACCGCGATCCTCAATCTCCTGTATCAGATTGCTTCTTCGATCCCAGTATTTTAATCGAAAAAGTGCTGGAAACCCGTCATTATCAACTTGCTCAAGATATATATGACGGTATTCCTTGTCACCATCTGGTTGTGCCACTTAGCTATCAGCAGCATCTATTGGCTGTGCTGGCCCTCCACCAATGGGGAAGCGATCGCCCTTGGCAAGACGAAGATATCCAACTGATTGCAGGTGTTGCCGAACAAGCAGCCTTAGCTCTCTCTCAAGCAAAACTCTACCAGCGCCTCCAAGAAAAGCAACAGCAGATTCACAATGAGTTGGAGGTGGCTCGTCAAATTCAATACAACTTGCTACGCCAAAGTTTACCTGACATCAAAGGTGTGAAGGTACAAGCTTGCTGCTATCCGGCGCGGGAAGTAGGAGGCGATTTCTTTGAAGTGTTTGTTCATCCCAAAGGCGATTTGTGGTTAGCAGTGGGTGATGTTTCTGGCAAGGGCGTTCCAGCTGCTTTATTCATGGCTAGTATTATTTCAGTGTTGCGCCGAGAATTATCTCAAGAAACGCCAGCCGAGCCAAATGTGGTCATGCAAAACCTCAACCACGCTCTGAGTGAAGATTTAATTAGCAACAATTATTTCATCACCCTTGTGTTAGCCTGTTATACCCCTAGCACTAAGGAACTCGTCTACACTAATGCCGGTCATATCTATCCACTATTATGGTCACGCCAAGACGTTTTAGCTAACAATCCTAATTACCTCAAAGTCCGCAGCGTTCCTTTGGGAATCTTGCCCAAGTGGCAGGCACAATCTGGTCGTTTGGTTCTCGATGCTGGAGATACATTGTTACTAGCCAGTGATGGAATTACAGAGGCAATGATCTCAAATGATTCTGATTTAACAGTAAAAAACGGGTCTGGTGTTGAGGTCATTAACCGTTCCATGCTGAATCAAGATGGTCTTTGGCAACTTTTACAACAAGAGCAACAACCACTTTCTCTTAACCATTTACTAGCTCGCATCCAGGCAGATAATCACATTCAAGAAGACGATCAAACTATACTTTCGCTGGAGATTTTGTAAGTCATGAAAAGTGAGCTTCATGTACCAAGTGACTTGAATTTTCTGAATATTGTCGAAAACTGGTTGCTGGGATGTTTGAAAATTCAGCTAGGAGAATCTGTGGATTGGTCGCGGCAATCAAGTCGTTTGAGACTGGCTTTAGTAGAAGCCTACTCAAATGCAGTCCGTCATGCCCACAAAGACAAACCAAATTTACCGATTTTACTGCGTTTGGAAGTGAAAGACCGGGATCTTGCCTTAGAAGTTTGGGACTATGGCGAAGGCTTTGATATGTCTAACTACTATGCTCCAAACCCATTGGAAAAACAAGAAGGTGGTTATGGTTGGCTGATTATGAATCGTCTCATGGATAAAGTAGATTACCAGTTGCAAGTTGATGGCGCTAACTGTCTGAAATTACAAGCAACTTTACCCGAATTAGTCCAGTAAACAAACGCTATAAGCCTTTATAGTTATTTGCTATTTTTCACGACGTAAAGAAAGTAACTCTTGGGGAGAAGCTAAAAGTTTGATTCTAGTATAAAAAATTTGCTGTTGTTGGTTGAGGATAAATAACCACAAAACATTCACACTACACCATGAAGTTTTGGCTTTGCCTGTTATCTGGATTTGGATGTCACCGTTTTCTAAAGTCTCGGCTATTCCTGTGTTGGGGTAAGCTTTGATATTTTGGCCTTCTTCTTTTAAGTAGGCTGCGATCGCATCTTTCCCCACAATATCAGATTCAAATGGTGGACGCATCACACCATCTACTGCAAATAAGGCAGCAGTTGCCTCAAATTCTCCTGCATTTAAGGTTTCAAAATAACTCAGTATGCTTGTTTCTGTAATTCCATCTATCTGGAATTCTTCTTTCAACTGGGTTAGAGATATCAATTCACGAGAGGTCATAGGAATTACCTGTATTATGCTATCTGAATATTAATTTCAGTACAAAAATAGGTAAAAAGAAAGCCGCTGTTGAGATAGATTGCTACATCTTGGTAAATCTTCCTCACGATGGAAGTTTTAAGCTGCCTAGCAGCTTAAAACTGGCATGTATAAGAGGATTAATAAATCTTAATTAAAGTTACAAACTACGTAATGTAAGATTATAACGCCTTTAGTTAGGCAAAATCCAAATAAAAAAATGAATCATTATTCCATAACAAGCAGCAGTGTAGTCAAAGACAAAGCCAGCGAGTTGGGCTTTCACAAAGTTGGAATTGCTGCCGCAGATGGGGTAAATGCCACAGAAGCGCAGAGGTTGCAAGCATGGATTGAACTGGGTTATCACGCCGATATGGGATGGATGGCTAACCCGAAACGTCAGGATATCCATTTAGTGATGCCAGAAGTGCGATCGATAGTATGTGTGGCGCTGAATTATTACACACCACATCAACGTCCCGATGGCGAGGAATACGCCAAAATTTCCCGTTATGGCTGGGGAAGGGATTATCACAAGGTGATGCATAAAAAACTCAAGCAGCTAGCTACATGGTTAGAATCACTTGATACAGGTGTGATAGCTCGTTATTATGCAGACACCGGCCCGGTGCAAGATAAAATATTGGCTCAACTGGCTGGAATTGGTTGGATTGCCAAGAATGGTAATGTGATTACACGGGAATATGGCTCTTGGGTATTTTTGGGAGAAGTTTTGACCAATTTAGAATTAGAGAGCGATCGCCCGCATACAGAACACTGCGGTAGCTGTACTCGTTGTCTTCAGGCTTGTCCCACAGGTGCAATTACTCAGCCTTTTGTCGTGGATGCTAATCGCTGCATTGCTTATCATACCATTGAAAATCGGGCAGAGGAATTACCAAAGACAGTTACACCTCATTTGCAAGGCTGGGTTGCTGGTTGTGATATTTGCCAAGATGTTTGTCCTTGGAATCAACGTTTTGCCAACACAACTGATATTGCAGAGTTTCAGCCAAATCCAGTGAATATTGCTCCCCACCTGCTAGAATTAGCCCAAATCTCAGATCAGGATTGGGATCAACGATTTCGAGCATCTGCCCTGCGGCGGATTAAGCCAGAAATGTTACGACGCAACGCCCTAGCTAATCTTGACGCATCCAGGCAAAGAATGACCCCGAAAGTAATTATTTTTGATTTTGATGGCACAATTGCTGATACAGTAGATGCCCTTGTAAGCATTGCTAATCGTCTAGCTGTAGACTTTGGTTATAGACAAATAAGCCCAGAGCAATTATCCCTCCTCAAGAACTTAACATCTAGGGAGATAATTAAGTATTCAGGAGTTTCTCTATTTAAAATCCCTTTTCTAGTTAAAAAAGTTAAAGGAGAGTTAAAAAACAAAATCCCAGAATTAAAGCCAATTCCGGGAATTAAAGAAGCATTAATAGAACTCCAAAATCATGGATATAAACTGGGAATTATTACTTCTAATTCTAAAGAAAATGTTACACAATTTCTGACAATTAATGATTTAAATCACCTATTTGATTTTATATATTCAGGAATTACAATTTTTGGTAAAACAACGATTATTAATAATGTATTGAGGCAAAAGCAACTCAAACCTCAAGAAGTGATTTATGTCGGAGACGAAACCAGAGATATAGAAGCATCAAAGAAAGCAAATATTCAAGTGATTGCAGTGACTTGGGGCTTTAACTCACCGGAAGTACTCGCCAAGCAAAATCCAGATTATTTAATTCAGCTACCTAGTGAACTACTAGAAGTGATGAATAGTCGTTAATTAGTGAAAATCTTAACTATTGATAAATGGCTAAAAAAGTCGAGTGGACAATGTCTACCAATGACGAAAACTTCAATTTTAATATTTGTGACATTGCCCATCTTACAAAATAGCAAGATATCAGGAAAACTTAATTTTTCCGTTCACCCTTTTCTAAAGCTTGTTTTACTAAATCATCACTGACATTAGTTACACCCTCAGTTTTAGAATTACCAACTTCTTTTGCTAACTCTGCATAATCTTTAGGATTACCAGTTGACTGCGCTTCAGTTTTTGTCTCTTGTGGCTTAGAGGTTTTATATTTAGGTGCTGTGGCTGCTTCGGCTGCTGCTCCACCTTTACCTGTGCGATCAACTTCACTGACGCTGAATTGTTGTGCAGCTGCATAATCCGCATCAAAATCTACCGTTGGTGCTTTTTCTTCACCACTAGCTATGCTTTCAGCAGCTAATTCTGAATCATGGGTGGGAGATTCATTTAAATTGGGCTTTATCTCATCAGGCATAATTAAAACCTTAAGCTAAATGTTTAATTGCTTACTTGGGTAATCATAGCAAAGCAATTCGCGGCTTTGTTGCTTCCTTGAGAGAGATTTTTACCTCTATTAAAAGGTAGATTAAAGTAGCAATTTCCAATTAATTTAACTCTTTCTATTGGTACTAGAATCTGCTTCTCAAACTCTGGTAACACTTAGTTTGGTCTGTTAAATAATGTTGGAGACAAATAATAATGACTGCCAGTTACGACAAAACTATTTCTCAAGCTCAGAGCAATGAAACTCAAAACTTGGTAGACGCGTTTAACGCCTTAGATACCGATGCAAAATTAGCTTGGTTCTATTTTGTTTATGAAAAAATGGGTGATTCCATCACGCCAGCTGCTCCCGCTGCGGCCGAACCAGAGTTAGCGCCACTCCTGCTAGGAGATTATTTTGAATTATCCGATGAGCAGCAACTAGATATTATGCGGGATATTGTTAACCGCAAAGACACAGAATATTCTCGTGCTTATGGAGCGATAAAAGAAAACAACCAGCTGTTAGTTTGGTATACTTGGGCGGTAGCTATGGGGGATACGGTGGTGGACTTACCAGCTAGCTATCAGGCAAGTAAGGCAATAAATGATCTGGTTTCCCAAATTGAAGGACTAGATTTTGAGGAGCAAATGTCGGTGTTTCGGACAATAGCTGGTGAATTGGGTTACACCGATGTCAAGCCGATCGCAACGCAAGCAGAAACGGGGAAAACCCCAAGTTTGTAATCAGCCTTGGCGACTAGAAGTCGCGGCTACACAAACATAGACGCTTTGCGGCTTCCCGCAGGGTAGTCCGCCTACGCGGACTTGAAGAACCTACGAGACAGCCAACTGACTCAAGTCGGCTGGGGTGAGGTTGGAGTGTACAACTTCACCATCACGGAACCAAACGATGCGCTGGGTTTGACGAGCAACTTCTGGTTCATGAGTTACCATGACAACGGTGATCCCACTGCTATTGAGTTCGCCAAAAATATCTAAGACTTCTTGGGTTGTGCGCGAATCAAGTGCGCCTGTGGGTTCATCGGCTAGGAGTACTACAGGACGATTGACAATGGCTCGTGCGATCGCTACTCTTTGTTGTTGTCCACCAGATAGTTGAGTTGGTTTGTTGTTGAGGCGATTTGCTAAACCGACTCGCGTCAGTGCAACTGTAGCGCGATCGCTTCTTTCTTTTGGACTCACGCTAGCATATACCATTGGCAGCATCACATTTTCTAATGCTGTGAGTTGGGGTAATAGATGGAATTGTTGGAAGACAAACCCCAGTTTTTTATTGCGGATGTGTGCCAAGGATTTATCATCCATTTGCGCCACATCAATATTATCTAAGTAATAATGTCCGCCGGTGGGTCTGTCTAGACAACCGATAATATTCATGGCTGTGGATTTCCCAGAACCAGAAGGCCCCATAATTGAACAATATTCGCCCTCGTGGATAGTCAAATTCACATCGTTGAGTGCTTTGACTTCAGTTTCGCCACTGCCATATATTTTAAAGATGTTCTCCAAACGGATAATTGTTGGTTTAGGGACAGGATTGGGAACTGGAGAATCGGTAATTGAAATAGTGTTTGCCATAAGGATTTAGTTATTAGTTGCTAAAGACGCGATTATAGCGCTTCTCGTTTTGAATACCAGTCTTTACAACTTAACAATAAAACTCTCTCGAATATGAAAGTCAGCCTCCGCGCCTCGATGAGTTAACGCCCAGTAAGTCACCTCACCATCTTTATGTTTGATGACAGTCGTAATACCAACTTCAATAGCTTGCTCCACAGAGATGATTTTATCCAAATCGACATTTAAAGTCAGTACTAAACTATCAGCTTGATTGTCAACATTAAACGGTAGATTTTCAAAAGCTGTTTCCTCTTGCATCCGTTGACGGTAGCCATCAAAGCGATAGACATTCCAGTGTCCGGCGGGGGAAAGGTTAAATTCCCAATATCGTTGAGCATCTTTGATGCCAAGAAAGAACTCAAAGCAGGTTTCTTTCCACAATTCATGCTTGCGTGATGGCGTGTTTGCTGGTGGGGCAATATCTTCTCGGCGATCCGCTACAGGCTTTACCAACTCAATTTCTTTTAAATTGCCTTCAAGAGTGTAGCAGATGGTAAGTTGATTAGAATTTCGAGCGATATTGCCTGCAATTTTTAAATTAGGAAAGGACTCGGTAGAGGGGAAGGGTTGCAGGGAAAATGTCTGTTCGTTCATTTCATATCTTTGATAATGTTACGAATCTGCGTTTCTTGAGATTCAATACTTTCGGTAAGCTTAAACTGGATGATCGCTCTTGCCAAGTTATGTTCTGGATGTTTGACTTTGAAGTAAACATTTCCTGCTAAATAATCAGCAAAGAATCTCAATCCTAGTTCAAAGGCAATGAGACGGATGGCATCGTATATATAGGCATAATCATTCTCAGTAAGAAATGCCTTGGCCACAGAGAGATAACCCTGTAGAATTTCCTGACACAGGTCAGTATCGAAACAAACACTTTCCCAATTCTCAGTTTCTTCTCCAGCCGGATTGCAGCCCGATCGCAAACAATCGCCAATATCGTAATGTACCAGACCGGGTTTAACAGTGTCTAGGTCTATGACGCTGACGGCTTGCTGGGTGGCAGTGTCAAACATCACGTTATTGATTTTTGGATCGCCGTGCATCAGACGCAGAGGTAGTTTGCCTTCAGCTTTGGCATTTTCTAGGATATGTGCAAAGGTTTGGCGATCGCTAACAAACTGCAAGCAATAATTAACTTCAGCAGATTGACGCGCATTAGTTTTCGCCAAAACTTCCTCGTAATGCTGGAGATAAAGCGGTGTAATATGGAATCCTTCAAGGGTATCAGCAAGTTTTTCTGGTGGTAAATCGCTGATTAAATTGTGGAACATCCCCAAGGCATAACCGATTTCTTTGGCGTGGGAGCGATCGCTCATAGTATCAAAGGACTGGGAACCTTCAATAAAGCTAATCGCCCGCCAAAATGAGCCATCTCCATCCTTCCAGTAGTCTTGAGCGTTTTTGGTCAATAGTACGCGTGGCACTTCCCAGCGACGATTCAGAGGTGTATGCTGCAACCGTTTGCGAACATGCTCAGTGAAGGTACGCATATTCTGCATAATCAGTTGTGGCTGACGAAACACCTGTGTGTTGATGCGTTGCAGGACAAAATGCTGTTCTTCTGAAGAATTTAGAGTTACCAGAAATGTGTCATTTATATTACCACTTCCAAATGCTTTAACGCCTGTAACATTACTTAGTTGGGCGAATTGGTCTGCGATCGCTACTAGATTTCGGGTATTCTGTGTATTGATTTCTTCAATCATGTGTTTAACCTGTACTACTCCTCACCTACATTGCACGCAAGCAATAGGGGATATCGTAGCGCAAGTGTCAAGATAATTCGTAATTCGTAATTGTAATTGAAAAGGGTTTGTACTTGGGGAACTCCAAGAAATAAATTATCCAATATTGTGGGGTGGGCAAAATGAGCGCCATATAAACTGGGATCTCGTGTCGCCCACCCCACAGGAAGGAGTTAATTGGATATTTTTTTATTTGGAAGTCCCTTGGTACTTGTACAAGCAGTCTTGCTTCATGCGGGTTGAAAATATCCAGATTAAACATAATTATGAATTATCAATTACAGTGTCTATGAATTTCTCATTAGTAGTTCACCTGAACAATTAACGATGGAAGCACCTGCAATTGTCAGTAGCTAGAAATATTACCTAACTGATTGTGATAAATGTAGTTTTTTGAACACATTTATAAATTTTTACCAGAAATTACGGTATGAATGGTATTTAGAGAAACTAGGATTTCTATCAAATTCGCTTAAATTTCATCATAATGCTACAAAAACGTCTACACAACCCACTGGTTGGTCTTTTCGCAGTGGGATTAGTTCTGCAACCGATTGCTACCCATTCCCAGACTGTGACATATGCTTTCAAGAATACACATTTATTCAAGCTGTCCTTAGTAATAAGTCAAGTTAGACCCGGTGGGAGTTGTGAAGCAAATGAAAACTTAAGTTTATTCGCTGATACTTTTATTAGTGCGTGCCGCAAAGCATCAATTAGACGGGAATTTCCCAGCGAGTATTTAAACTCTTATTTAGAAGATATCAAAAACAACAGAACAGCCGCAGGTAAAAGGGCTTGGAAGTTATTGAATGATGGTAGATTCAAGAAGTAGTCTCGGAGAATATTGGATGAAACCCGAAAGTCCAGATAAAACAGAATCCTTTTACATTGCGGTGGTTCTTTATGAATCATCTTCCAATGCACCGGATTATCAACCGTTGTACCAGGAATGCTTTGTGCTGCTCAAAGCTAGTTCTTTAGAGAAAGCTCAAGAAAAGGCCAGAATTTATGCGAAAAAAGAAGAAGTCAGCTATAAAAATGAGGATGGAGAAACTATTACCTGGTCTTTGAAACAGGTGGTAGATGTTAATTCAGTATTGTATGATGACTTTGACTCAACTAGTGATGGTGTTGACTTATACGCTAGACATTTTCGTAATTATGAGGCTTACCACTCATTTGAACCATTCTTGTCTGAAGAGGAATTCTAATCTCCATCCAGTAGGAAGCTAGATGACCGAAACAATAGATGTCAATTATGAATTTTTAAAAGTACTATATGCTAGGACGGGGCGCGACGCCAAATAGCCCATCAGAGATATTCATCTCGTCGGCCCCCCTGCTAATTCAATAGTTAGGAAATCTCATCATTATCAACCCACTCGTCATAAGATGAATCATAACCAACGTAGTGAAGATAATATTGCTGACCTTGGATTTTCTCAATCGTGGCGGAATACCAAGCCTCTTGCTCATCATCCCAACATTTGACCTTTTGACCTACTGCATATCCATTCTCATCAGCGGAGCGAAGATCGCGAGTCCGAATGTCATCTTCGCCTACCCACTCGTCATAAGATGAACCGTAACCAAGGTAATGAATAAAGAATTGGTCATCTTGGATTTTTTCAATTGTTCCTTGATACCAATCTTCGTCCTCACTATCCCAGACTTCTACTGTTTTGCTTACTTCATACTGATTCTTATCTGACTTAACAGCAGATGAGACATCTCGGATCGGCTTTTGCTCCTCTTGTTTAATTTCTTCTTTTACTAAAGTGTATGCTTGCAAAATTAAACTGCGAGCAACAGTTTGAATTCCCGTATGCTCATAGTAATTGGTAGTTTGATCTAGGAATGCTGCAACAAAATCTAAATTATCATCAGCAATCTGAATAAAATTACCCAAATTGCTAGAAATTGATTGCGGAGTTACGCCTGTCTTAGATACTAAGTTATTCATCCAGCCTTGCACAGAGTTGAAACCCTGACTGATAAAACCAACTTTATCAGAGGGGTTACTACCTGGGAGAAAGTTATTAACGGCTAAGAAAACCGGATTTTGAGTTATTGCGTTCGTATCAGTACCGCTAATAACTCCCTGAATTTTGCTGAGAAAATCGGGGCCTAATGGGAGAATTCCATCTAGACAAACTAGAGCTACCATCCGCATTAGGGATGCATTTTGATAGTTGTTAGCGAGAGAATTAGCAAACTCTTGGGGATTAGGTTGAGGAATGCCATTTATTTTACAAAAGGCAATGATTTCGACAGCTATTTTTAGTACCAAGTCAATGGATTGAGTGACATCAGCCTTGGGAGTAATATTCCCTAAAAAAGACAGAAAGCCGATTTTCTCACTAACTTTATTCGCTAAAGCCGCCGCTGCCATAGCTGTGTCTGCTTTATCAATTGTTTGATAAAGTTTGATTGCGAACTGATAGCCTTGTTGAGGATCTTGGTATAAGGTTACGGCGCGATCGCGGATTTTCTGAATTACCTTAGCATCGGTTTCTCCAGTAATGGTGCGAATATTATTGTCAAACCCCGTCAAATTGCTCCACTCACCTGGTGCTACATAATCAAGAGCTTTTAAAACTTTGACAGTGATATTGTCAGTCGGTAACTCGTCAACCAACTGAATAATTGATTTATCCATCAGCCGATCCTCAAAACTCCAAATATCGTTGCAACACGATTCAGAACAGCCCACACCCGACAGAAAGCTTGCGCTGGGCGAATTGCTGAACCGTATTTATAGAGTTCCCGAACCTGACTAAAAAATAACGATGTTACCAACAGGTTTTACAACTAAGAGATATTACATAGGCGATCGCTTAACTCTAAAAACTCATTGATGATTATAAAGTAGTGGACTGACACGACTAGAATGATGGATTATGCGTAGGTTGGGTGGAGCAACGCAAAACCCAATATAGCTCAGGGTATTTGCTTTCCCCGGATTTCTCACTCATAGTGTGGGGGGTGCAAAAACGCCGATTATTCAGACGCGACTCGAAAATACTCGCTCTAAGCGAAGCATCCCGAAGGGTATACGCTACGCTATCTGCCAGTCATACAGAAAACATTGCTGTTAGCGGATAGCTAATACCAATTTAATGTGAAGTTGCACATATCTTGATCCCCCTAAATCCTCCTTAAAAAGGGGGACTTTGAATTCCCCCCTTTTTAAGGGGGGCTAGGGGAGATCGAATTCTATGCAGCTTCATAAAGAATTGGTATAAGGTTTAGCCCATTCTGACGACTGACTCCTGAATTCTGTTCGATAAATGCGAAAAAGAAATAAATCATTGTCTATTTTAGAATTACCCATTTATAGGCAAAAGCAATATTCTCAAAATCATTAGAACTATAGGACTCATATTTGATTTTTGAAAAAACTCAGTACAACTAATAAGTCTTCTTGACTGTTGCCTATTGCCTGCCTACGCAAATTAGTTCAGAAATCAAAGCGGATTCCTATATAATTTATTTTATTGATTTATTTTATTGATAGTATAAACCCTGATTTTAGAATCTTTCTCTAACATCCACATGAACCTAATTAAAAACTAGCGTTCCTTTGTAATCACAGAGCTACCATTAGTAATACTTACTTTTTGAATAAACACGTCGGTACAAGATGATAAAATATCAGTGCTGATTTGATTGGCAATCAATTCAAAATCTTGGTTCGTCAATCCCTGTGCAGTATCACCACTTAAGTTAATACAAATAGTTAGAGTTTGAGGATTACTAGAAGACTGTTCATGATCTACTGCTTCTATTTCAGCTTCTATTATGCCCAAATCAAACTCTTTACTCCAAGCTGGAAACTCCTTACCAGTTTGTTGTCCATAAACTTTCACTATTTCAACAGATGCAGCCCCTAAAGCTGTTAAGCCTTTGCGGATAAATGGAACTAAAATTTGCTGATTTGGTACTTGGACAGATTCTAGCATTACCTCTAAACAAGTATCTTTAAAGGCAACTGTTGCAGTTATCCCTTTGGCATGTAGGTGGCGGTTCATCAGAGATGCGATCGCCTGGGAATCTCCCTGTCTTGCAAGTTTTAGAATATTTGGCTGTGTCATAACCAGTAAAAGAAAAACTCTGGGAAAATAAACTTATATTCTCAGGATTCCCTTTTGACAGCCTTAAGTAACATTATGATGCAATATATCAACTAAACTGGGTTAAAATGTCTACTATAAAGATAGTCTTTCACGGACTTTTGCAAAAATTATATTTTCTCTGTCTTGAAATCAAAAACTAGTGTTTTTGTGCTTGCCAAATTAACAGGATTAATATTAATCAGTTTAATTCCAATTTTAAATATGAAGTTTTATCGAGATCATGCTTGGCCCTCGACGCTGGAAGAAGCCATAGTTATCCAAGAAAAGCTGCGAGATCAAGTAATTACTGAGGATCAACTGCAAGAACCTATTCAGTACGTCGCTGGAGTGGATATGGGTTTTGAAGCTGATGGAACAATTAGCCGTGCAGCTGTGGCAGTACTGAGTTTTCCGGATTTGCAAATAATCGAGACAAGCCTAGCACACCGTCCTACAACCTTTCCTTATGTTCCTGGGTTCCTCTCATTTCGAGAAATTCCAGCTGTCCTCGATGCCCTGGAAAAGATTAAAACAACACCAAATATAATTCTGTGTGATGGTCAGGGAATTGCCCATCCCCGGAGATTAGGTATAGCTAGCCATTTAGGGTTACTTATAGATATGCCAACAATTGGTGTAGCTAAGTCTAGGTTGCTAGGTAAGCATGAGGAATTGGCAGAAACCAAAGGTAGCACGCAACCACTGATATATAACGGTGAAACCATTGGGGTAGTTTTGCGATCGCGCACAGGAGTAAAACCTCTATACATCTCTAGTGGTCATCGAATTAGTTTACCGACAGCAATTGACTATGTATTACGCTGCACGCCCAAATATCGGCTGCCAGAAACTACACGCATTGCTGATAAATTAGCATCGGCAAAATAAAGCTTGTTGAAGTTTTTTCTAAATACTTGCTTCCACCTACTCAATCGTGTTAGGAATCGCACAGGAAGATGTTGAAATAGCTAAATACGATTTACGAAGTTAGAAGAATGAACACACTAACTTTACAGTGGCATGATGCTGGTCAAGATAAAACTCAGAACATTTACGAACAACAGCCAAGTCAAAATCATGGTACTGTCCGTATCGGTCGTGACCCCCTCCGGTGCGATATTGTTCTGAGTCACCCCACTGTCTCTGGTTTACACGTTGAAATATTTTTTCATCACCAGCAACAGCGCTTTTATATCAGGAATTTGCGATCGCAAAATCCCCCCCTTATCGATGGACGGCAATTAGTCCAAGGTGAAATGCCTTTAACTCAGGGCACTAGTATCTCTTTGGGACAAATAAAACTCAATGTTACTAGTGTTTCTACAGGTAGTATTCCAGCAACAATTTTGCTCCCACCCAATCCACCAGTAAACATCGGATATCACCACCATCCATCAACACCCCCCGCACCACCACCAGGAGTTTATGGCTTAGAATGCCCCAAATGTCATAAAGTTTCCCCAGGAGAGAATCTACAAATTGGCTGTCATTGGTGTGGGACATCTTTAGCTGCGGCAGTAAGTGTTTTAGTAGCAAGAAATTAGGGAGTTAGAAACAATGCCCAATGCCCAATGCCCAATAACCAATGACAAATGACAAATGACAAATGACTTACAAATCCAATTAAGTTGGGATGATCCAGCGACGGGTGAACGGCGAGAACCAAGGTTGAATATGCCGATCGCTTTTGGTCGAGAATTCGCTCGTTTACCTGCTGAACTCAGGGGAGTGCGGGTTTCTAGGATGCTGCTTAACAGTAACGAAGTTTCTCGCTACCATGCCCTAATTGACTGGGAACAAGACCATCTGGTGGTGATTGACCAAGGCAGCGTTAACGGTGTGTATATCAACGGTCAACCACAAACGCGTAGTGTTCTGGCTAATGGCGATACGTTGCAAATTGGCCCATATCTGATAGTGGTGACATTTGCTGCTAGCGCCTCTGCACCAGATACCAGCCCCCCTTCAACGATTCATTTCAACGCAAATACTAATCACCCAGACCCCAGTTTGCCTGTAGTCCAGCCGCTAACACCCGTGGCAAGTAATTTCCCGCCATTGGCATTTCAGGCTCAAAAGGTGTCTGTGCAAGCACTTCATGCTACAGGATTACCAGTAGATGAATCTGATTATCTTGCGATCGGGGCGGGATTGGGTAGCTTCGTTTGGGCTGATTTGCTGCGAATTAGTGGTGTGCGTGCTGACAAAATTGTGGCTTTGGGATTAGAGGCGGAACCTTATGCCCGTTACAAACGCCTTTGTTTGAATTCGCAAATTCCCTTATATGAAAGACTGCGTTCTAATTCTGACTCTTGTCCTGATAATATTTGGGGCTGGCCTAGTTATGCCTTGCGAGAAGCTTGGGGAGACTTAGCCAAAGGACAGATAAATTCAGCATTTAAGTATTTATGGCAAGTGTTTGCGGAACCAACATTTGCAGAAACTTATACTCCCCGTGCGGGTAATGTCTTTGATTCTATAGACCGAGAGGCGAAGCGCATTGCCTGGAATCAAATTTATCGCTATGGGCGAGTTAGGGGAATTCGCAAAACTGATGATGGCAGGTATTGCATAGCCTATTCTCGCGGCCCAGGAAATTATGCTTTTTTAGTTAGTCGTTATTTACATTTAGCTACTGGGTATCCAGCAATTCAGTTTCTTCCAGATTTGCAAGCTTATAGAGAAAAATATCAAGATTTTAAATCCGTAGTTAATGCTTATGAAGCCCATGATCATGTTTATGAGCAACTAGAGCAACATGGTGGTACGGTGTTGATTCGGGGGCGGGGAATTGTGGCTTCGCGGATTGTGCAGCGCATTTACGAAGCCAGAAAACGAAATCGGAATATTGCAGTTTTGCATTTAATGCGATCGCCTAAACCCCAAGGCAACAAATTTCAAAATACCCAGCGCCTAGTCAAAAATCATTACGAATTTCAACCCTTTAACTGGCCGAAAGCCTGTTGGGGCGGCGAACTCCGGGCAATGTTAGAAAAAGCCACCCCCGATGAACGCAAGCGTTTACTAGCAGACTGGGGTGGAACTACCACCGCCGACCGCCACGACTGGCAGCAAATTACTGCCCAAGGGTTAAGCGAAGGCTGGTATCAAATTACCTTCGGTGAGGTTCTGGATGTGGAACGAGATGCCCAAAACCGGACTATTACCCGTATCCGAGAGCAAAGCTTTGGGGAAATGAAATTGCTAGCTGATTTTATTGTTGATGCTACTGGGCTGGATGCCAAGGTAGATGCCAATCCCCTGTTAGCAGATTTGGTGAAACATTACAATCTCCCAGTGAATCACCTGGGGCGATTGACTGTAGCGAACAATTTTGAATTGGTAGAAATGCGTAGTGATAGAGGTCAAATGTATGCTGCGGGAGCGATTACTTTAGGTGGCCCTTATGCAGCAGTTGATAGTTTCTTGGGCTTGCAGTACGCCGCATTAGTCGCGGTTGATGGACTGTCCGCAGCTCGTGCGCCTGGAGTTCAAAAGTTGAATACTATAAGTTCCTTTAGGCAATGGTTGATGTGGGTGTTAAATCAGTCACCTTAGTATTAGGAGGCAGGGGGCAGAAGAGATAGAGTATTTATCTAGCTGTTTTGAGTAGCAAATCCTAATTTCGAGGATAAAAGGCTCAACGTCGAGGATAAAAGGCTCAACGTTGAGGTTAAAAGG
>NZ_JAWJTF010000016.1:47895-83852 GCF_048836525.1 Nostoc sp. CALU 546 | reverse complement strand
GGCTCAACGTCGAGGTTAAAAGGCTCAACGTCGAGGATAAAAGGCTCAACGTTGAGGATAAAAGGCTCAAAAGCTCAAGTTACGGGCGATACCTTCAGCCCACCTGCGATTCAAATCGCAGGCTAACAGCATAAGTCAGTTAAAACTGACTCAAATTAACTAAAATTTAGTCCGTTTGAACGGACTTAGGTTATTAGCCTCGGAATTGATTCCAAGGCGGGATAGCAACGAAGCAAAGAATTTGCCTTTGCCAGTACTTCTATTTAGTTTTTTCGCTTGTCGGGCGTACTAAAGTTTTGACTAAACCCGTAATCGCCACAATCACAGAGGCAATTCCCGCGATTGAAACTGAAGTTAAAATTGCCGCCGCGAGGATGATTTCAGTAGGACTGTCCCCGTTTCGCATCCAAGTAGATGGATTCTCTACCGATGTTGGCGAGGCGGGGATTAATTGCGAAGTTTGGGTGGTTTGATTGGAATTGACTGGAGTTGTTAAGACAGTTTTCATGGTTAAACCTCTTCTAAACGTTTCTATGCAAATGGTATTTCTGCCAGAAGAAGAGGAGATTCCCTAAAAATGGAGACAAAGTAGAGAGAAAGTAGAAATTAAGTAGAATTGAGAAGAAATCTCACAAGCTGTCTATGCAATGGGCTGATTTTCTAGCCAATGAAGCTGCTACTAATAGCTTATCCCCAGAGCAAACGGCAGCTTTTGTAGAATGTTTAAAGACTGAAAACTCAGTTAAGAGTCAAACGGAAGTTGCCACAGAACTGAAAATCGGTCTTCTTGCTTTCAAAAAGCGGATGACTGAGGTTTATGACAAGTTTGCCCAGAGTTATTCTGAGTTAGCCACCTCTAAAGGTCGGGGTAAGTTAGAAAAGTTACGAGCTTGCCTGACAGCGAAATATAATGGCAGGCAAGATGCCCAACTCACAATTAAAGAAATTCATCAAAATATTCCCCCTGCTGTCCCGTTTGAAAAATTTGTGGGACGTGAGGCGGAATTAGAAAAACTGCACCAGCAATTACAAACATCTCGGCAAGTTGCAATTATAGCTGTGGCGGGTATGGGTGGAGTCGGCAAAACTGAACTCGCTACCCAATACGCCAAACAGCACTTGCAGAATTATCAAGGTGGGGTTTGCTGGTTATCTGCACAGGGAATAGATGTCGGAATTCAGATTCTCAGATTTGCTGAACTGAAATTTAAACTCATTGCACCGGACGATTGGGAATTAGCAGATAGGCTGAGATACTGCTGGCAGAATTGGCAACAAGGTGAAGTGCTGCTGGTGTTTGATGATGTCACCGACTACAAAAAACAGGTTCAGCCTTATCTACCCCCAGAATCACCCCGGTTTAAAGTACTGCTAACAACGCGCCTGGGGTTTGATAGAACTTTGCCGCAATTACCTTTGGGTGTTCTCAAACCATTGGCGGCGATGAAATTATTAAAATCGCTGGTTGAGAGAGAACGACTGAAAAGCGAACCTTGGGTTGCAAGAAAAATTTGTAAATTCTTGGGATATTTGCCTTTGGCGTTAGAGTTAGTGGGGCGATATCTCGATACAATGCCAGATTTGTCTCTGGAAAAACTGCTGAAGCGGCTAGAAAAAAAGCGACTGGAACACGAAGCAGTTACCAAGGCTAACCCATTGATGCGTTATGAATATGGTGTGGCTGAAGCTTTTGCATTGAGTTGGGAACAGTTGGATGAGAATGTACAAAGATTAGGCTGTAGGCTGAGTTTGTATGCCTTGGCTGACATTCACTTACTTGTGGAGACGATAGAAGATGACGAAGAACAAGAACTGAAAGTAAAAACTACATCTGACTTGCTAAAACTGCATTTGCTACAACCCCAGGGTAAAGGAATATATCAACTACATCCACTGATTCGGCAATTTTTCCAAATGAAGTTGGATAAGTCAAGTAATGCAGATGAGGTAAAAACTGCTTTTGTAGCGCAGATGGTAGAGGTGGCAAAGCGAATTCCTCAACAGCCTAACCGTGAAGATATTTTCAACCTCACTCCACATATCCCTCACCTTGCAGAAGTTGCAAACCACTTATCCCAATATCTCAGCGACGAGGATTTAATTTGGCCTTTCACAGGCTTAAGCTGGTTTTATCAAGGTCAAGGACTTTATCTGCAAGCAGAACCTTGGTTGCAACAGTGTGAAAAAGTAACTAAAAATCGTCTTGGTTTAGAACATCCCTATGTCGCCGCTAGCTTGAACAATCTTGCAGCAGTCTACCATTCTACAGGACGCTATAGCGAAGCCGAACGCCTGCATCTGCAAGCTTTAGAACTGAAAAAACGCTTACTGGGAGACAACCATTCCGATGTCGCCGCTAGCCTGAACAATCTTGCAGCAGTCTACGAATCTACAGGACGCTACAGCGAAGCTGAACCCCTGTTTCAGCAAGCTTTGGAACTGAGCAAACGCTTACTGGGAGACAACGATTCCGATGTTGCCACTAGCTTGAATAATTTAGCACAACTCTACGAATCTACAGGACGCTACAGTGAAGCCGAACCCCTGCATCTGCAAGCTTTAGAACTGTACAAACGCATACTAGGAGACAACCATCCCAATGTCACCACTAGCCTGAACAATCTTGCATTACTCTACTGTTCTACAGGACGCTACAGCGAAGCCGAACCTCTGTTTCAGCAAGCTTTAGAACTGAGAAAACGCTTACTGGGAGACAACCATCCCCTTGTCGCCACTAGCTTGAACAATCTCGCATTACTCTACGGATCTACAGGATGCTACAGCGAAGCTGAACCCCTGTTTCAACAAGCTTTAGAACTGAGAAAACGCTTACTGGGAGACAACCATTCCCTTGTCGCCCAAAGTATGAACAATCTTGCAGCAGTCTACGAATCTACAGGACGCTACAGCGAAGCCGAACCTTTGTATCAGCAAGCTTTAGAACTGAGAAAACGCTTACTGGGAGACAACCATTCCGATGTTGCCAATAGCTTGAACAATCTTGCAGCAGTCTACGAATCTACAGGACGCTACAGCGAAGCCGAACCTTTGTATCTGCAAGCTTTGGCAATTTGCAAGCAGACTTTAGGTGTAGATCATCCCAATACAATCACGGTTTTGGGAAATTATGCAATCTTTTTAATAAAAGCATATCGCTAGCGATCGCACCCTTTCTCCCAAAATCACACCAAATAGTTTGGTCAGTTTACTGAAAACTTCAAGCAGGGGAATAGCGATCGCCATCAATTGTAACTTCAAACTGCGATCGCTCCTTCTTCTCTCTTTCTTGGCGGTTTGATTCTTATGTTAATGCTTTTAAATGCTTTTATGCGAATAGGATTTATACCCCAAAGAGAGGAGATTTCCCAATGGAGACAAAGCTAGAATAAAAGTAAATTTCACAAGCTGTTTATGCAATGGGCTAATTTTCTAGCCAAAGAAGCTGCTACTAATGGCTTATCTCTAGAGCAAACGGCAGCTTTTGCAAAGTATTTTAAGACAGAAAACTTAGGAAAAAGTGAAGCTAAACTTGCCAGCGAATTAAAGGTTGATATTGCTGCTTTCAGAAAGTGGATTGGTGAGGTATATGACAAGTTTGCCCAGAATTATCCTGAGTTAGCGATTTCCAACAGTCGAGACAAACGACAAAAGTTACAAGCTTTCCTGAACGCAAAATATAATAGCGAATTGGATATCCTCAAACCATTGGCGGCGACGAAATTATTAAAATCGCTGGTGGTTCGGGAACGATTGCAACAAGAAGCTTGGGCTGCGAGAAGAATTTGTAAATTTTTAGGATATTTACCTTTAGCCTTAGAGTTAGTGGGGCGATATTTGGATAAGATACCAGATTTGTCTCTGGAAACACTGCTGAAGCGGCTAGAGAAGAAACGAGTGGAACATGAACCAGTAGTCAATGCTAACTCATTGATGTCTTATGAATACGGTGTAGCTGAAGCTTTTGAATTAAATTGGGAACAATTGGATGAAAATGCACAAAGCTTTGGCTGTTTGCTAAGTTTGTGTGCCTTAGCTGACATTCCCTTATCTGTTGAGACGATAGAAGATGACCAAAAACAACAACTCAATAAGAAAGCCATAGACGATTTACTAGAATTACATTTACTACAACAGAAAAGTAAAGTAATTTATCGTCTAAATCCATTGATTCGGCAACTTTTTCAAATGAAGTTGGATCAATCAAGTGAGGCGGATGAAGCAAAAACTAAATTTGCAGCGATGATGTTAGAGGTAGCAAAGCTAATTCCGCAACAGCCTAACCCTGAAGATATTCTCAACCTAACTCCACATATCCCGCATATTACAGAAGTTGCAACCAATTTATCCCAATATCTGGGCGATGAAAATCTAATCACTCTGTTTACCAAACTAGCCTGGTTTTACCAAAGTCAAGGACTTTATCAGCAAGCAGAAACTTGGTTGCAACAGTGTGTAGAATTGACTCAAAATCGTCTCGGTTTAGAACATGTTGATGTCGCCACTAGCCTGAGCAATTTAGCATTACTCTACGAATCTACAGGACGCTACAGCGAAGCCGAACCCTTGCTTGAGCAAGCTTTAGAACTGAGAAAACGCCTGTTGGGAGAAGAAAATACCGATGTCGCTACTAACCTGAGCTATTTAGCATTAATCTACGAATCTACAGGACGCTATAGCGAAGCCGAACTGCTGTATCAGCAAGCTTTAGAACTGTGGAAACGCCTAGTGGGAGAAGAACATCCCAATGTTGCCACGAGTCTGAACAATTTAGCAGCATTGTACTGTTATACAAGACGCTACAGCGAAGCCGAACCTTTACTTAAGCAAGCTTTAAAACTGAGAAGACGCCTGCTGGGAGAAGAACATATCGATGTTGGCACTAGCCTGAACAATTTAGCACAACTCTACGAATCTACGGGACGCTACAGCGAAGCCGAACCACTGTATCAGCAAGCTTTAGAACTGAGTAAACGCTTACTGGGAGATAACCATCCTGATGTCGCTATCAGTCTGAACAATCTCGCAGCACTCTACCGTTATAGAGGACGCTATAGGAAAGCCAAACCCTTATTTGAGCAAGCTTTGAAAATTTGTGAACGGACTTTAGGTGTAAGTCATCCTACTACTATGACGGTTCGGACAAATTATACAAGCTTTTTAAGAGAAGTATATAATTAGCGATCGCACCTCTAAAGGAACTTCCAAAGAATAAATATGCGTTTTTGGTAGCCTCTGCGATCGTTTTTGCAATACAGCAGATTGCAAGTTAATGAAGTACAAAAATACCCCACCCTAACCCTCCCCTTGCAAAGGGGAGGGAACTAAATTTCCGGTTTCCCCCCAATGCATCGGGGGGATTAAGGGGGGTAAAAGATGTACTTCAATAATGCAACCTCGGTTATTGAAAAATTGAACCATCAGGCATAATTGCCCCTGCTAAGTTAGTACCAATTAGTTTAACGAGAAGACGCTCACCAGAGCGAATCCGCGCTCCCGTCAAGTCGGCTCCTCGCAAGTCGGCGCCACTGAGATCCGCACCAATCAAATTAGCAGCGCGTAAATTTGCCTCCCGGAGATCCGCTAAAAGTAGGTTTGCCCGAAATAAATTTGCTTCAGATAAATTCGCACCTCTGAGGTTGACTTTGTGCATAAAAGTATCGCTGAGATTAGCACCACTCAAATTGGCATAACTCAGATTTCTGCCAGATAAGTCTTTATTGCTTAAATTTGCCCGACTGTAGTCTTTGCCACTCAAGTCTGAGTTTTGCTTTGGTGGTTGCTGGGTTGTTTGAAATGGTTTTTCTTGTTGAGGTGGCGGAGAATTAAATGTAGTTTGAGGTTTGGTTTTTAGAGAGCGCAATTTTTCACGAGCTTCATTTATGGCTTTCAGCTTATCTTGTGCTTTCTGCTGTAAACGGAGATTGTCTTTAGGAATGCGATCGGGATGCCAAACAAAGACTAAATCTTTGTAAGCCTGGTTCACTTCCTCAAGTGTTGCTCCAGGCTCTAATTCCAAAACTCTATAGTACCGCTCCAGATCGCTCATACGATATTTTGGTGGACAATCAACTTAATTATGAGTGATGGAGCCATCTATCCGCTGCATCATTTGTTATTGATTATGGGAATTGGGGATTGGGCATGGGGAATTGGGCATTGGGCATTGGTTATTAATTCTAATCCCTCACTCCCCCTGCTCCCCCTGCTCCCTCATCTCCCCATCTCCCCATTTCTCCATCGAGCGATCGCTCTCCAATATGCTGCAACTGGAATCTGATAGACTTCAATAAAAATCCAAACAATAATTGATAAATGTGATAAAAAAGTTAATATCGTCCAAATATATGGCATCCAGGTAATGGGTTCCTTCAGATTAGCAGGAAAATAGTAAGCTACTATGCCAATTAGAGTAGTGGGAAGAATTACAAAAACTGCTGCTGCTAGTCCATAGCCCCAACCTAATTCCACACCTTCTAGCTGGCCTTCTGTCCAACTAAACCCATTCCAACGCCAAGTTAAGGGTGGTTGCCTAGAAGGCATCTTGATTTGCTGTAGTTCTAAGTTGACTGTAAAAATCTCTTGGCAAAAGTCACAAGCCATAGCTTCCATCAATGGCATATGAGAAATCTTACCTATCCGACAGACTGGGCAGGGGTAAGCTCCATGATAGTCGAAAGATTGGGCTAAGATTTTGGAACTAGGCATAATGAAACTGATGATCCTAAAAAGTTGATCTTGTCAATGAGGACTTGGGTAAGAATAATGTATGGCGATTGTCAATTGTCTGCAATAAGCTTTCGCAAGATGAAGTCATAAGTCAGGAGAATTATATATTCTAACTTCTCAATCCTGGCTCTTTGAACCTCTAAAGTATGGAAACCACCGCTTATAATTCTCTCTAATTACCTTATTACCTTAATTTGGCTGTATTGTATTCGTTAGAAAATTTTTTTACTGGATAGTTATTTTTGCCATGCTGCACTAGTACTTCACCAAACAATTTAGGAAAGGGCGTGATTTTGAATTCCCCAAAGCTTTATAGTGTTGATCCCCACAGTTGTAATGAGTCTATCGCTTTTTTATAGTTTGTGGAGGTCTTGACACCGTTTACTCTTCCTGATAATGTTACCTTAAATAGGTATAGCTTCTAAATTTTCCAGCAAGAGCTACGCAAATGCTTAACACAAATTCCTACTTTTATTTTTGGTTTAAGGTGGTTCACCGGGAGTGAATCGAGTTTCCTAATGGAAACCGCCCGGTGAACCGCAGAGCAAACTCTGCGGTTTTTGTTTTTTTAAGGAGAATTTCATCGTCATGACTTATTTCACTAGCTGGTTTTATGGCTTTTACTTTTGGCCCAGACTAAGTTCCGGGTAAATAGCGTCATGTCGATAAATCAGAACGCGCCGGGAACTTTTAAAGGTTTCGGGCTTTTTTGTTGTTTGTTATTGGGGACTGAGGGAGTAGAAATTAGGACTGTAAAACAACTCTTACCCAATCCCCAATTCCCAATCCCCAATCCCCAATCACTAACTTTTCAGGAGAATGAAACCATGATTAATGCCAAACTTGCCGCACAATCCCATGTGAACCACCAAACAATCGTTAAAATCTCAGAAAAAGTCGCTTTCGGCGGCAAAGAACTGGTAATTATTGGCGGCCCCTGCACTGTTGAAAGCTTAGAACAAATGGAGATAGTCGCCCAAAAACTATCTACTGCATCGGTACATGGGTTGCGTGGGGGTGTCTACAAACCCCGCACATCTCCCTACGCTTTCCAGGGTATGGGAGAGGAAGGATTAGAGATTTTGGCAAAGGTGCGATCGCATTACAATCTGCCAGTTGTTACTGAGGTGATGTCAATTTCCCAAATTGAAGTAGTCGCCGTTCACGCTGATATGCTTCAAGTTGGTAGCCGAAATATGCAAAACTTCGATTTGCTCAAAGCTTTGGGACAAGCTGGTAAACCAATACTACTAAAACGTGGTTTAGCAGCAACTATTGAAGAATTCGTCATGGCTGCTGAATATATCCTCAGCCACGGGAATCCTGATGTGGTGTTGTGCGAACGCGGTATCCGCAGTTTCGATGATTACACCCGCAATGTCCTAGATCTAGGGGCAGTGGCAGCACTCAAACAAATCACTCACCTGCCTGTGATTGTAGATCCTTCCCATGCCGTCGGTAAACGGGAATTGGTAGCGCCTATGGCTAGGGCTGCGATCGCTTGCGGTGCAGATGGATTAATTATTGAGTGTCACCCAGAACCAGAAAAATCTGTTTCTGATGCTCGTCAAGCACTTTCTTTAGAAGATATGGTGCATTTAGTTAATAGTTTAAAGCCTGTAGCAACAGCCGTTGGGCGCAGTATCTCAGAAGCAATCGGGGCGGGTTTGGAACCTGCCCCGATTTTTTGGGCTGCTTAAATTTCAGTTGAGGCGAAGCGATCGCTTTCTTGACATACTCACCGTGAAAGAAGGGTCGGTGATTGTGGAGTAATAAGTAATAAGTAATAAGTAATGAGTAAATACCCATTTCTCATCCACTCGTTACTCATTACTCATTACTCATCCACTCATTACTCATTACTCATTACTCATTTAAAGTCCTGTAAAAGAAAGTTGTTACTGGGGATATTCCATTTGCTCTCAAACAATCTTGGCAACACAGTCTTATACAGATAAAGTCACAACAACTTAATACGAAAGTCACAACAATTTCTTTCTAAAAGGGTAGGCTAAAACAGCAATCATTAGTACACTAATATTTAGCTCAACTAACTATTTTGTTTGTCTAATTAGAGTTAATCGCAACCAACCATTTTGCGGAAAATACGATGTCTAATGACAAGCTAATACGTGTCTGTGCTTCCCCCTTCCCCCCAGATTGTTGATATGCGCTGTTTAGCCCCTATTCAGACAATAGAGCCTTCGCCCTTGCCTGCTCAAGCTGTTCCTTGTTTTCAAAGCATTATTCAAAGAGGGCGGTTCTCGCTACTTATATTAGGTCTTACCTACTTGTGTAGTGCTTGTAATGCAACTGACGCCCAATCAAGTAGCAAAGAAGCAGGGAAAAAACGAGCTGTGCCAGTGGTAGTTGCCAATGCAATTAAAAAAACGATTCCAATACAGCTATCGGCGACGGGAACGGTGGAATCATATTCCACGGTATCTGTCAAATCTCAGGTCGGCGGACAGCTTACTGGCGTCTATTTTCAGCAAGGACAGAACGTTAAGAAAGGAGACTTGTTATTTAAAATTGATTCCCGTCCTCTACAAGCCGCACTGATGCAAGCGAATGCTGCCAAAGCTAAAGATTTAGCACAGGTAAAACAGGCACAGGCAAATGTGTTAAAAGCGATCGCCCAAGTGAACCAGGCAAAAGCGAACGTAGTCAAGGATAAGTCCCAGGCAACAAATGCAGATGTGCAAGCTCAACGTTATGCTAGTTTGCTCAAGGAAGGGGCAATCAGTAAAGAACAGGCTGAACAATATCAGACCAGTGCTGCTGCTCAACAGGCGACTGTGAAGGCAGATCAAGAGGGAGTGGCAAATGCTCAGGCAGCGATCGCAGCAGCCCAAGCAGATGTCCAAAATGCCGAGGCAGTGATAGTGGCAGATGAAGCTGCGATCGACAATGCCAAAGTTCAGCTTTCCTACAGTTCTATCTACTCACCAATTGCTGGACGCACAGGTAGCTTGAAGCTAAATCAAGGGAACTTGGTACAGGCGAATGCCGATGATCCGCTAATTACAATCAGCCAAATTCGCCCGATTTACGTCAACTTTTCCATTCCTCAACGACTGCTGCCAGATATCAAAAAATACAGTGCTAATAACGGCAAGTTAAAAGTCGATGCTTTACCTCCTAAAGATGCAGGGCATCCAGTACAAGGCGAACTCACCTTTGTTGATAGTGGAGTCAATACCCAAACAGGCACAATTCAACTTAAGGGTACTTTTGCCAACGCTGATGAGCGCCTGTTTCCGGGGCAATTTGTCAATGTAGTACTCAAACTCAGCGAAGAACCAAATGCCATTACTGTTCTTTCCCAGGCGGTACAAAGTGGACAGCAAGGGCAGTTTGTGTATGTAGTCAAACCTGACAAAACAGCAGAAATGCGTCCAATTACGGTAGGTGACACCGTTGGGAATGAAACGGTAATTAAGCAAGGCTTGAAACCAGGCGAACAAGTAGTCACTGATGGACAATTTAACCTAGTACCTGGTGCCACAGTCCAAGTGAAACCGGAAGTAGGAAGCAAGAGGCAGGCAGCACAATGAACATTTCGGAGCTATTTATCCGGCGTCCAATCATGACAACCCTAGTTATGGTTGGCATTTTGATATTTGGGCTGATCAGTTACCAACAGCTACCTGTTAGCGACCTGCCTAATGTAGATTATCCGACACTCCAGGTAACAGCTAACCTGCCCGGAGCTAGTCCAGAAACGATGGCTTCCTCGGTAGCAACCCCCTTAGAGCAGCAGTTTTCTAGCATAGCGGGATTGAGTTCAATGAACTCTACCAGTTCTTTGGGTACTACACAGGTGACGCTGCAATTTGACCTGAATCGGGATATCGACGGCGCAGCATTGGATGTGCAGTCTGCTATTTCTAAGGGAGCGAAGCAGTTACCGACTAATATGCCTAATCCCCCATCTTACCGAAAGGTAAATCCGGCGGATCAGCCAGTGCTTTATATCTCCCTCAACTCGTCTATTCTCCCCCTATCAACTGTAGACAAGTATGCTGAGACATTGCTGGCACAACGTCTATCAATGGTGGATGGAGTAGCGCAGGTGCAGGTGTTTGGTTCCCAAAAATACGCGGTACGAATTCAGCTTGACCCCGAATCGCTGAGTGCTAAGGGGATAGGAATTGATGAAGTAGCAACTGCGATCGCAAATGGAAATGTTAATCTACCTACTGGCACACTTTACGGTCAACAGCAGAATTCTACAATCCAAGCAAACGGTCAACTCAACGATGCCGCCAGCTATCGCTCCCTAAGTGTGGCCTATCAAAATGGCGCACCAGTACAGTTAGGAGAACTGGGTCAAGTCTTGGACAGTGTAGAAAATGACAAAATAGCAAGTTGGTATTTTCCTGTCAAAAAGGAGAGTAAGGAAGCAGGGGACAAGTCCTCAATCCAAAATCCAAAATCTAAAATCGTTCGACTGAGCGGAGCCGAAGTCCAAAATTCTGGCGTGCGGGCGATCGTTTTGGCAATTCAGCGCCAACCGGGAACTAATACTGTTCAAGTAGTGGATGCAATTAAGAAATTGCTACCCACCTTCCGCACACAGATTCCGGCGGCTGTGAACATGGATATTCTCTACGATCGCTCCCAGTCAATTCGTGAGTCGGTGGATGATGTACAATTCACGCTGTTGCTCACCATTGCTCTGGTGGTGCTGGTAATCTTTCTGTTTCTCCGCAATATCTCTGCTACAGTCATTCCCAGTTTGGCAGTACCGCTTTCGATGGTAGCGACTTTTGGAGTCATGGTGCTACTAGGCTTCTCTCTCGATAACCTATCACTGATGGCGTTGACCCTTTCAGTTGGCTTCGTGGTTGATGATGCCGTAGTCATGCTAGAGAATATTGTCCGCCACATGGAAATGGGTGAAAGCCGTATGGAAGCCGCCCTAAATGGTTCTAAAGAAATTGGTTTCACAATTTTATCTATGACCATCTCCTTAGTAGCAGTATTTATCCCGATACTGTTTATGGAAGGCATTTTGGGGCGACTGTTCCGTGAGTTTGCCGTTACAATCAGCGTTGCCATCTTGGTATCTGGCGTAATATCTCTGAGCTTGACGCCAATGCTGTGTTCCAGATTCTTGAGTCCACCTCATCATGAGCAAGAGAGTGAGGGGGATGAGGGAGCAGGGGGAGCAGGGGAAGCAGGGGAAGATGAGGGAGAAATTCTTAATTCCCAGTCCCCAGTCCCTAGTCTCCAATCCAAAATCCAAAATTTCAACCGTCGTCTCTACAATTTTTCAGAAAATATCTTTAATGTGATATTGGGCGGATACGATTGGAGTTTGAAGAAATCACTCAAGTATCACCGCACGACGATGGTGATTTCGGGAGCGATTCTTGTAGCAACAGTGTATCTATTTATAATTGTGCCTAAAGGGTTTGTTCCCAACGCAGATGTTGGACAAATCACTGCAACTACTCAAGCATCAGAGGATATATCCTTTGATGAGATGGTAAAACATCAACAAGCTGTAGCTGCGATCGCCTATCGTGATTCTAATGTCGATTCTATCAACTCCAGTGTCGGGGCTGGCGGGCCAAATGCTTCCGCTAATGCTGGCAGAATTTTAATCGAACTTAAGCCCCGCCATGAGCGCCATCTCAGTGCTGATGAAGTTGTGCAGGAACTCCGACCGAAGTTGTCAGTTGTGCCTGGAATCAAGGTTTTCTTGCAAAATCCTCCAGCCATCAATGTCGGTGGCCAACAGACGAAAGCGCAGTATCAATTTACTTTGCAAACTCCCAATATCCAGGAGCTTTACCAGTATGCGCCAGTTTTAGAAGAGAAATTGCGATCGCTCTCAGATTTACAAGATGTCAACAGCGATTTGCAAATCAAGAATCCCCAAGTAAAAGTAGACATTAACCGCGACCAAGCTTCGGCTCTAGGTTTGACGGCTAATCAGATTGAAACTGCTCTGAGTAATGCCTATGGTACTCGCCAAGTTTCCACCATCTACGTCCCTGATAGCCAGTACCAAGTAATTATGGGTGTGGAACCAAAATATCAACAAAATTCCAATGCCCTAGATTTACTTTCAGTTCGTACCCCCAGTGGGCAACTCGTACCTCTCAATGCTGTAGCAACCTTGAGCAAAGATGTAGGACCCTTGACTATCAACCACAAAGGGCAACTGGCATCTGTCACCTTCTCCTTTAACCTCAAACCAGGAGTATCACTCGGTAATGTCACTGGGAAAGTTGAGCAACTCGCCCGTCAAACACTGCCACCTACTATCAGTACAGCCTTCCAAGGTTCCGCGCAGGCATTCCAGTCATCAATTCAGGGCTTAGGAATGTTGTTGCTGGTTGCCATCTTAGTGATTTATATCGTTTTGGGGATTCTCTACGAAAACTTCATTCACCCATTAACAATCCTTTCTAGCTTACCTTCCGCTGGATTTGGGGCAATACTGACTCTATTGCTGTTTCAAGTTGACTTGAATATTTACGCCTTCGTGGGCATCATCCTGCTGGTTGGCATTGTGAAGAAAAACGGGATCATGATGGTTGACTTTGCAATTATTGCCCGTCAAAATGGCAAAACTGCTTATGATGCTATCTATGAAGCCTGCTTGGTGAGGTTCCGCCCCATCATGATGACAACAATGGCAGCACTCATGGGTACACTGCCTATCGCCCTCGGTTTGGGAGCCGGTGCAGATACACGTCGTCCCCTTGGTTTAGCTGTAGTTGGGGGGTTGGTGTTCTCGCAGTTTCTCACACTTTATTTGACGCCCGTTTTCTACACCTACATGGAATCTTGGCAAACCAAGCTGCAAAAACGAAATTGGCGCAAACAGGCAATTTGACACTTCTCTTATATCGTGTTTGGCTAAAGACTTATCATTTAGACATCAAGGGGCAAGAGGCTTTTTCGATTTGCGATCGCGATTATCTCTTCTGGAAAACTAAAAGCGATCGCTCCTGTCTGAAATTTGAGGTTTGCCGAACTAAGTAATAATAACTACTTTACCTGTATCTAAATCGTAACGACCCCCCACAATTTTCAATTTTCCCGCCTCCACCTGCTTAGTTAAAAGCTTTGAGTGCTTCAACCGTTCAATTTGATATTGCACATTTGCCACGACAGCGTTTTCAACCGCATCACCTGGCTGATCTTTGACATTTTTCAGGGCTGGCTTAATTGCCTGAACAAAAGTACTAATATCACCAGGTAACGATTCGTTTTGTACAGCGGCGGTTACAGCCCCACAACGCTCATGACCCATCACCATCAGCAGCGGACTGCCTAATAATACAACCGCATATTCAATACTGCCGAGCGCTTCATGTGTGGCAATATTTCCGGCAATCCGAACATCAAAAATATCCCCAATGCCTTGGTCAAAAACAATTTCTGCGGGTACTCGTGAATCCGCACAACTAAGAATAGTTGCAAACGGATGTTGAGCTTGAGCAACTTCCTGCAACCGCAGCGCAGATTGATCGGGGTATTGGGGATGATGATCAACAAATCGCTGATTTCCCTCTATCAGCTTTTGTAAGGCTGCATCGGGACTAAGGGATTGAGTAGAGGCTGGGTGCATTTCGCCCGCTGTAGCCTGTTCTACCCGCCAGAGTAAATCGCTGGCAGATAACATCATCCCAAACGCCCCGGTCATTCCTAACTTTAAAAAGTCACGACGTTCTATGAAATGCTTCATTGAATTTATAACTCTCTTACATTGACGCAACACATCTGACAGAGCGAATCTCCATCACATCAGAAACGTAGCAAGTACCCCCGAACTTGTTGAGAAGTGGTTTGATATTTTCTACAACAGGTTTGAGTTGTTCTGGCATACAAAATGCCAGGATGTAAACATTATCAAGCATAGTCATGTCTAAATCTTCTGTCGTTCCTTGTAATCCTTTACCAGCAACATTTCGGATTACGGCATGGTTATGTACACCCGACTTGTCTAAATTATCTAAAATTTTGGCAAGCTCAAAGGAGTTAGCGATAATTTCTATCTTTTTAACTACGTGCATATTATTAGCTCCAAAATAGGTTAATTCCGTAGAGATATAGCGGAATTCCCACAATAATATTGAACGGAAATGTCACCGCTAGAGCGGTAGAAACATACAGGCTGGGATTTGCTTCTGGAACAGTCATCCGCATCGCCGCTGGAACAGCAATATAAGAAGCGCTGGCACACAATACAGCGAACAAAAGCGAATCTCCGCGAGGCATACCGATGAATTTGGCAATTAACAACCCAATCCCTGCATTGAGTATAGGAATTAGTATGGCAAATAAAATTAGGAAAACTCCGGTTTTTTGCAAGTCTTTAATTCTTCTAGCAGCGACCAATCCCATGTCCAGTAAAAAGAAGGTGAGAACACCATAAAATAACCCTTGAGTAAAGGGTTCTAATACTTTCCAACCGTGTTCTCCTGTCAAGACACCTATAAAGAGACTACCAACTAGGAGAAAAACTGAACTATTAAGAAATGCTTCTTGTAAAACTTCCGGCCACGATAAGTCCCGCTTGCCATCGGCGGTGAATATATTCACCAAAATTAGACCAACTATAATCGCTGGAGATTCCATCAGGGCAAGAGCTGCTACCATGTAACCATCAAAATTAATGCCAAGCTCAGTTAAAAAAGCGCTAGCCGTGATGAAGGTGACAGCACTGATAGAGCCATAAGTTGCAGCGATCGCAGCCGCATCATAAGTATCCAATTTCCACTTCAGGATAAAAAAGGTATAAATTGGAACAACGCAAGCCATCATCATTGCTGCTGCGAGTGTTAGAATTACTTCCTGAGTTACACCGCTTTTGATTAGTTCTACTCCTCCCTTAAAACCAATGGCAAACAGCAGATACAACGAAAATAGTTTGGGAATTGGTGCAGGAATTTCTAGATCGGACTTGACAAAAACAGCAATCATTCCTAAAAAGAAAAACAGGATTGGCGGATTCAAAATATTGGATACAATTAAGCTAAAATCCATATCCACCCCTCCTTGTATTGGTTAAACCTGAAATTAAAGAAATTTTTCATCTTTAAAAATTTAACGGTTGAATCATGATGTATCGTGTATTGCTACCCAATGTCAATTGGGTATTCAAGGAGTGAATAGTCCTATTGGTGACAATACTCTCGGTTAGGTATTACAGCCTTTTTCAAACAAATAAAGCACGGGCTAGGGAACATTGCGGTGTCCCTACGAAAATCCGGAGGGGCAATTCATGTAGACGCGTTCGCGTAGCGTCTCGTAGAGAAGCGGCTTCCCGCAGAGTATTGCCCCTACTGTTGACAACAGAACAAGTCAGAAATTACCCAGTATTTTTATAATTTTTGATTCCCCGTCGCTGATTTTACGACAGAACGCGCAGGAATAACTGATGGCTAACTTATCTACATAGAAAAGTTAACGTATTGTCGTGGCAATTCATTAATTGCCACAATAAAAACCTTGTCTAAATGCCAGTATTTTTTGATTTACAACAATTTAGCAAATCCCGCTTGCTCAAAATGACGGTCAGATTTGACATCCTCCCACAACTGATTCGGAGTACCGAATGCAATGGGGGATTCCAAAGATCACTCCTTGGGTTTCCTCTTTCCACGACCTAGCAATCGCGTGATTCTTGACCATAATACGCCACAAGGTCGTTAGACCTCACCACGCACCTTGCCGTCTTAACATCGAGTTAAGCTTTGCAGCATAGGGAAAATCAGGATTAGCAGCTAACTTCTATTGTTCGATGGTGGGTGAAGGCGATGCGATCGCGCTTAACCCACCCGACAAGCAACTAAGGTTGTTGGCGTATTCTTTGCCAGACAGTAAAACCCAAAAGAAGAATAATGCTACTGGCGGTAGTCAGTATCACAGCCGAACTCATACCTTGTATTCTCATCGCCAGCAAGTTGAAAACTAAGGTAATTGACCAAAGAGTGAACGCAGCATGGCGCTGGGAAAGTCCCCAAGCAAGTAAGCGGTGGTGCAAATGGTCTTTACCAGGAGTACTGAGAGGGTTATTTCCTGCTAGTAGCCGCCGCACAAATACTTGAGTGGTGTCTAGCACTGGTAACAACAGAAATAAAACAGTAGGAATTAGTGCATAAACTGTGTTTTGTTGCAGTTTGCCTAAAATACTAGTTGCTGCCAGCACATAGCCAAAAAAGTATGCTCCGGCATCACCCATAATAATTCGTGATGGATAGAAATTATGGCGCAAAAACCCTAGTGCAGCACCTCCCAAGGCTGCTAATACCAAAATAGCTGCTGCACGATTGTTAAATTGGGCTGCAACCCCCAACAAACTCATGGCGGTAATAAAGCTGATTCCTCCCGCCAAACCATCCATACCATCCATCAAGTTAATGGCGTTGGTAATCCCTACTACCCATAGCACTGTTAGCAACATGGATAGTAACGAGTCGATAGGAGTGCCAAACATCACTTGGACACTGATGCCATTAGCTACCAGCAACAGTGCCGTGACAATTTGCGCCCACAATCGAACAGAGGGCGGTAAGCCGAACTGATCATCGATAAAGCCCACAAGAACTAATATCGAACCCCCCAACAGAATAGTGAGCACCTGAGCCAATACGTTTTGGAGTTCGATCGGTCGTAAAAGGCTAGCTAATACCAGCGCGGCAATCACACCCGCGTAGATAGCTAGCCCCCCTGCATTGGGTAAAGGTTCTCGATTGAGTCGCCGTGCGTTGGGTTGGTCAGCCCAACCTACCCGCAAGGCAAATTTTCGTACTGTCGGAATTAAACGCCAAGTTACAAGCCAAGCCAAGAGGAACGTAAATACTACTGCCAACCAGCCGGTGCCGCTAGGGTCGGCAATACCAAGGGACTTAAGGGAGTTGTCTAGATTCATCTCCCAATTCAAGCATTACTGCCAGTATCTAATATGAGCATCACCTGTATATTAATCAATTTTTTTTATTTCCATTTGTAACTTGAGCCGCTTGAGAGATTAGCACTCTGGCGCTGTGAGTGCTAAATTGTCTAATGGAAGCGCTGGAGAAATAAAACATGGCGAAAATTATTGCATTTGACGAGGAATCGCGGCGAGCTCTAGAAAGGGGTGTTAACGCCCTTGCCGATGCCGTAAAAATCACCTTGGGGCCTAAAGGTCGCAATGTCCTTTTAGAAAAAAAGTTTGGCGCACCTCAAATTGTCAACGATGGTATCACTGTTGCCAAGGAAATTGAATTAGAAGATCCTTTGGAAAATACTGGTGCAAGACTCATCCAGGAAGTAGCCTCAAAAACTAAAGATGTCGCTGGGGATGGTACAACCACCGCCACAGTTTTAGCACAAGCCTTGATTCGGGAAGGTTTAAAGAACGTCGCGGCGGGTAGTAATCCAGTTAGCTTAAGACGTGGGATCGACAAAACTATTGAGGCATTGGTAGAAGAAATTGCCAAAATAGCCAAGCCAGTAGAAGGAAGTGCGATCGCTCAAGTTGCTACTGTCTCTGCTGGTAACGATGAAGAAGTTGGCCAAATGTTAGCCCAAGCAATGGAAAAAGTCACCAAAGATGGTGTCATTACCGTTGAAGAATCTAAATCCCTAACCACCGAACTAGAAGTAGTTGAAGGGATGCAGATTGATAGAGGTTACATTTCTCCCTACTTCGTCACCAACAACGAGCGGCAAATTGTTGAATTTGAAAACGCTCGGATCTTGGTTACTGACAAAAAAATCAGCAGCATCCAAGATTTAGTGCCAATTTTGGAAAAAGTCGCCCGTTCTGGTCAGCCTTTGTTAATCATTGCTGAAGATGTCGAAGGTGATGCTTTGGCAACTCTGGTAGTGAACAAAGCGCGGGGTGTACTAGCCGTGGCTGCCATTAAAGCGCCTGGGTTTGGCGATCGCCGCAAAGCTTTGTTAGAAGATATTGCCATTCTCACCGATGGACAGTTGATTTCCGAAGAAATCGGCTTAAGCCTAGATACCGCTGCTCTAGAAGCGCTGGGAACTGCCCGCAAAATTACCATTGACAAAGAAAGCACCACCATTGTAGCTGGCAGTGTCACCAAGCCAGAAGTACAAAAGCGGATTGGTCAAATTCGTAGACAGTTAGAAGAAACCGATTCTGAATACGATCAAGAAAAGCTCCAAGAACGCATCGCCAAGCTTGCTGGCGGCGTGGCAGTGATTAAAGTGGGTGCGGCAACCGAAACCGAACTCAAAGACCGTAAACTGCGGATTGAAGACGCGCTGAATGCTACTAAAGCAGCCGTGGAAGAAGGTATTGTTCCTGGTGGTGGGACAACCTTGATTCACTTAGCTAAGGTGGTAGAAGCGATTAAAAAGACCTTACAAAATGACGAAGAAAGAATTGGGGCTGATATTGTCGAACGAGCGCTAGAAGCCCCCTTGCGCCAAATAGCAGACAATGCCGGTGCTGAAGGTTCTGTGATCGTCTCGAAAGTCCGGGATAGCGACTTCAACATTGGCTACAACGCCGCTACTGGCGAATTTGAAGACTTGATTGCTGCTGGTATTATCGACCCTGCCAAAGTCGTGCGTTCAGCTTTGCAAAACGCTGGTTCCATTGCTGGTTTGGTCTTAACCACCGAAGCGATCGTTGTTGAAAAACCAGAGAAGAAATCCGCTGCTCCTGCCCCTGATATGGGCGGTATGGGCGGTATGGGTGGCATGGGTGGCATGGGCGGCATGGGCGGCATGGGTATGTTCTAACTTCTGCTCACCCAGATAAATATTTTTTAAACAGTTTGTCTTGCCCAGGCAAACTGTTTTTTGTAGCATTGCTGATTCAGAGGCGATATGTTATACCAATTCGTAATTCGTAATTCGTAATTCGTAATTTGTCAGATTAAATCTGACTGATAAGTAAATTATCAACCTAAATAATTGCGTAATTTAGAAATTACAGTCTTTATATTGATTCTTGTAAGATTCCGTGTAAGTTATCCTTATGTACTTTGTTATTTACAAATGACAAATGACAAATCACTATTAGGTAATATTTTATGGCACGAAGACTGCCTCGCCTTCCCAAAATAGTCACCAAGCTATACGAAGATGAATTCTATCACCAACCAGGAACTTTACCAGGAACGATAATTATTGATGCAGATGCTCCGCTACCGATAATTTTCTTAATTGACTATAATCAAACCAATTTCATCCGTGAACAAATAGCAACTCCAGAGGAGTGTCTGCCCTATCTTGATGCGGAATCGATTTCTTGGGTAGACGTACAAGGTTTAGGTAGTCAAGACATATTACAACGATTGGGTAACGTCTTTGAGTTACATCCTCTAGTTTTAGAAGATGTAGTCAATGTACCAGAGCGTCCCAAAACTGAGGATTATGAAGACCAATTGCTATTCATTGCCCGCATGGTAGTACCAAAGGAGAAAACATGTGGTTTTTACAGCGAGCAAGTAAGTTTAATATTAGGGAAAAATTATTTGTTGACAGTACAAGAGGAACCAGAACATGATTGCTTTGAAGCAGTGCGATCGCGAATTGAAAAAAACAAAGGTATCATCCGCAAACAGGGAGCGGATTATTTAGCTTACGCTCTGTTAGATGCGATTATTGATGGCTTTTTCCCAGTGCTGGAGCTTTATGGAGAGCGAATCGAAGAGTTAGAAGAGGAGGTAATAATTAAACCAACGCCACAAACACTACAAAATATTTATCAAATTAGGCGAGAACTACTGCAACTACGTCGTGCTATCTGGCCCCAACGAGATGCAATTAATTCCTTAATTCGAGATGGTAGTGAACTAATTGGCGAAGAAGTACGAATCTACCTGCGAGATTGTTATGACCATACAGTGCAAGTGATGGATATGGTAGAAACTTATCGAGAACTATCATCTGGATTAATGGATGTGTACCTTTCGGCAGTAAGTAATAAAATGAATGAAATCATGAAGGTGCTAACGATAGTTTCAACAATCTTTATTCCCCTGACTTTTGTGGCCGGAATATATGGTATGAATTTCAATACTGAAAAATCGCCATATAATATGCCTGAATTGAATTGGTATTGGGGCTACCCAATTTGCTTGGCAGTGATGGTAGCGATCGCACTTAGTTTGGTATTCTTTTTTTGGCGACGAGGCTGGCTGCAAAATTCTGTAGTGATCAAGCGCAATTAAAAATTGTAGATTAGCGATGAGTCAAATATATATTCATTAGCACCGGGAGTTAAGATTCTGAGTTATGAGGAGTAGCGACCAGAATTTAGTAGTTTTGACGATTTATATTATTGGTGTCTCTTATGTGTTTAACCGCATGGTTGAATCCATTGATGACCAAGTTAAATTTGAGTTTAAAAAAGGAATCGTTGATGAGCAACTAAAAGAACAAAATCTCGACGACAAAATTGGAATTTCCTTTAAACTTAAACCCTCATACGCCATTGAAGATTTGAAAGATTTAGGAATTAGCATAGAAAATAAATCTGAGAATGTTGCCGTATACGTTGACTGGGACAATAGTTCTTTAGTAGTTGAGCATAGCAAACAATCGCGGCGTGTGATTCGGAAATCACCAGACTTAACCCGCGACTTAGCAGTACCTCAAAGTCCTAGCCTGATTGCTCCCAAAAAAACACTTTCTGAGACAGTGACAGCAGAAGATGTATTTGAGCGCGATAAAGAAGCTGGAACCTATTCAGCCAAAAAACCACTAATTGATATTAACGGGCTGCAAAAAGGCCAAAAAAAGCTGTACAACGACTTTATCAATAGAAGAAAGGAGTTGGACTTTTCCCTGCAACTAGTACTCAGGATATCTGAGGTACGTTTAGGTCTAGCCCCAGGTCGTGATTTTCCTCCCATTAGTATTATCAATTGTCCTTTCACAGTCAGGAAACTACCTTGGACTTACGCTCTACCTTGGAATAAAAAAAAGTAATATCAACCAGACAGACTATGCCATCCAAGATTACACTGGATCTAAGGAGAGAGTAGACGCAGGCGGTTGCAGATCAGTCATAGTCACTGGTTTGAGGAAAGTCCGGACTCCCGAAAGACCAAACTTGCTGGATAACGTCCAGTGCGAGCGATCGTGAGGATAGTGCCACAGAAAGATACCGCCAAGAATAGGGAATAGGGAATAGGGAATAGGGAATAGGGAAAGAAAAACCCCACTCCCCACTCACCACTCCCCACTCTCCAATCTTTGGTAAGGGTGCAAAGGTGCGGTAAGAGCGCACCAGCAGTATCGAGAGGTGCTGGCTCGGTAAACCCCGGTTGGGAGCAAGGCGATAGGAACTATGGTTGGTCTTTTACCAGTTCCGCTCAATGAGAGCCGCTAGAGGCGTCTGGTAACAGGCGTCCCAGATAGATAACTGCCCTCGCAAGAGAACAGAACCCGGCTTATGTACTGCTCTCTCCCCCTTTTTTAGTGCTGAGTTAGAAGAGACGCGATGAATCGCGTCTGTACAAGAATTAGAAGTTTGTATTTTTCCCCTGCTCCCCCTGCCCCCTTCCTCCCCTGCCCCCCTTCCCCTTGTTATGTAATGTCCCTTGCCTATCCACGCCGTCAACGGCAACTTGAAAGTTTAGTCCAAAAATTAGGTTTGTCGCTAGAAGCACCTATAAAGTGGGAACTGCTAGATTTAGCGCTAACTCATCCCACTGTTTCTGATTCGGCAAATTATGAACAGCTGGAGTTTGTTGGCGATGCAGTGGTGCGCCTGGTGTCGGCTGTTGTGTTATGGGAAAATTATCCCGATTGTCCCGTAGGGGATTTTGCGGCAATTCGTTCGGTGTTGGTGAGCGATCGCATCCTCGCCCAATTGGCCAGAACTTATGGTTTGGAGTTATACTTACTAGTTGCTGGCAGTGCTACCGCTGATAAAGTTGGACTAGAGTCACGACTAGCAGACGCTTTTGAAGCAGTTCTGGGGGCGCTTTACTTAAGTACTCAAAATCTAGAACTGATCCGCTCTTGGCTAGATCCCCACTTCCTACAATTAGCAACAGAAATTCGCCTTGATCCTGCCAGACTTAATTACAAAGCTGCTCTCCAAGAATGGACTCAGGCACAATTTAAAGTTTTACCAGAGTATCGGGTTGTAGAAGTCAGTCAACCGCACCGTAATCATGAACGTTTTGTGGCTGAAGTGTGGCTGCACGGAACCAAGCTAGGATTTGGTAAGGGGCGCTCAATCAAAACCGCTGAACAAGCCGCAGCCAAGGTAGCTTTTTTAGCAATCTCTAATCCGGAAAAACCCTGAACTCAAAAGATTACAAATAAACTGATAATCAGTTGCTAGTCATTTGTTATTTGACTAATGACTAATGACCAATGACAAGTGACAAATAACTAATGACAAACCAAATTAAAATTGCTGTCATCGGAGTTGGGCGTTGGGGAGTGCATCTGCTGCGAAATTTCTTAGCACATCCCGAAGTAAATGTAGTTGCTGTAGTAGATCCTCATCCAGAACGATTAGCGGCGGTAAAGCAGCAGTTTAATTTAGATGAAAATGTATTATTAACAACTCAATGGCAAGATTTAAAGAAAGTGCCAGGATTGACAGGTGTGGCGATCGCAACTCCGGCTACCACCCACTATGCTTTAATTAAAGATGCTCTCCAAAACGGATACCATGTTTTAGCTGAAAAACCGCTAACTCTCGACCCCGCAGAATGTCGGGAACTTTGCCAGTTAGCAGAGCAGCATCGTTTGATACTCATGGTTGACCACACTTATTTATTTCACCCAGCAGTTGAGCAAGGGCAAACTGTAGTACAAGCGGGTAAATTAGGTGATTTACGCTACGGCTACGCGACGCGCACCCATTTAGGGCCTGTCCGGCAAGATGTTGATGCATTATGGGATTTAGCTATTCACGATATCGCTATCTTTAACGCTTGGCTAGGTCAGATTCCTGTGAAAGTACAAGCAACGGGTACGGTGTGGCTACAGGGAGCAGGGGAGCAGGGGAGCAGGGGAGCAGGGGAGAAGAAAGATATAAATTCTCCTCTGCCTCAAGGTTTGGCTGATCTAGTATGGGTAACACTGACATACCCAGATGGCTTTCAAGCTTATATTCATTTGTGTTGGTTAAATCCTGATAAGCAGCGACGGCTGGGGATTGTAGGTAGCCTTGGTAGCTTGATTTTTGATGAGATGTTGCGATCATCACCTCTAACCCTGCTACATGGGGAGTTTGAACAACAGGGTAATCAATTTATTCCTGTGAATCAAAAGCAGGTGGTGCTGGAGTTAGAATCAGGGGAACCATTGGGGCGAGTTTGCGATCGCTTTGTTGTCTCTATCCTTAACAATACTCCCTCAGAGGTTTCGTCTGGCTGGGTAGGCACTGAGTTAGTAGAAATTCTTGCTGCTTTAACAGTATCTCTTGAGCAAGGCGGCCAAGCTGTTTTTATTGACAAGTCTTCTCAACCTTAATCGTCTGGAAAATTCAAATTTCTTTTTAAATTACAATCTACCAATGACTATATTTTAGAAGTCCAATTTGCATAAACTTCTGCTTTGGGAAGAGTTACCAAGAGAGTTTGCTGCGGCGAAAGACTAATCTCGTAAGTCTCGTTTCCAAGTAGTAACTGGAACTTTGAGGGTTTCTCTTTGTCTACACCTGCTTTTACAGATTTGTTAATCTTCAAAGAGGGACTTCTCCCAGACTCTTGTAAGCTAGGGTAGTGGCTTGCTTTTGCCCCCTCATTCCCACGGGAAAATCCAATATCCCCGACATTTTCTTCTTTCTTGGGAACAGGTAACAAGGAGATATCAATCAAGGGTAAAGTAATTTTCAGTGTCGTACCTTGATGAAGTCCCGTACTTTCAAGAGTAATCCTGCCTCCCATAAGTTCGATTAAGTTTCGTGAAATTGCTAGTCCCAGTCCAGTGCCTTCAAACTGGCGGCTGGTTGTGCCATTCACCATCACAAATGGGCGAAATAGTTTGTGCTGTTGAGTGGGATCAATTCCTATACCTGTATCTTTAACTATTACCACCACATTGCTAGATTGAATTTCTGTAGTAATAGTGATGCTTCCTGTGTCGGTAAACTTAGTGGCGTTGCCGATCACATTAATCAATACCTGCTTTAGTTTTGCTGCGTCTGCCTTAATTGGTATTACTTGAGGATCTAACTCGCATTTTAATTGCAAGCCCTTTTGTTGAACATTAACTGATTGTAAATTAATCACCTCTAACAATATTTGTCGGAGGTCAAGAGGTGTAGTGGTTACAGAAAGTTTACCTGCTTCTATTTTAGAAATGTCGAGCAAATCATTAATAATATTTAGCAAATGAATCGTTGTTTCATCGGCACGTTTGAGGAAGTCCATTTCTTCTTCGCGGCTATCACATAAGCCATCTTTAACCACGCGAATGCAGCTAATAATAGTATGTAATGGATTCCTCAATTCATGAGAAGTCGTAGCCAAAAACTGGCTTTTAATCTGGTTTGCGCTTTTTGCTTCTTTCCAAGCTATTTCTAGTTCTTCTGCCCCAGCTTTGAGCCGTTCTACCATTTGGTTTAATGCTTGGGCTAGTTGGTTGAATTCCCGGATTTGAAAATTCTGCGGAACTGGTTGTGCGGCATGGTGAGAGTGAATATTGAGAGCGTAGTCTCGCAATTCTTCTACAGGACGTGCCAAGTAAGGAGCTAAATATAAGGATGCTAATAAACTTGCACCAATTAAACCGACTGTCAAAACGATGAGAATTAGTTTGATTTCCTCTAAACCAAAAAGTGCATTATCGACGCTAGTAACAGCTAAGACTATCCATTTTTGCTGCTGTTGTTGAGTAAGTGGATTTGCAATAACTGTATAGCCAGCTAATAATTCTTGACCATCTGTAAAAGACAAATTTATTGGCTCATTTTGTCCGGCAATGGCATTTTTAATTACGTTCTTTAATTGAGAAAAATTCGGATGCTGATTGATGTTAGTTCCCACCCAGCCTGTTAATGGATGCGCCAAAAACGTCCCATCTTCAGCAATCACTATCGTAGCGCCTGTGAGCGATCCCGGCGGATTAAAGGTCTGTTGGTACAATGCAGACTGAATACTTAAACTGTAAACTGAACTTCTGCGGCTCTCAGAGATTGGTGCAGATAACACTACTTGCAGTTGATTTTGTGTGTTTCTTTTACCAGTCATTCCTGTCTTTGACGGGAAGATTGTTTTGACATCAATTCCGTCACTAGGTAAAGGTAATCTCAATTCTCCAATTGCTTGATCCCCACAACTACTAGCAATTATTTTCTGGTTTAGCAGATCCGTTAATTGGATACACTCAACACTTGCTGGAAGTTGTTGCTTTAACTGGGTGAGAATTTCTTGCTCTTGTATGGGTGAACCCGATGGAATTACTGTTGTTTTACTTACAGTCAACAAATGAGCTTTTAAGAGAGCGATCGCATCTTCAATTCTCTGTCCTTTACTGGTGGCGCTTTGTGTTAAATTTTGACGTGCAGTTCCCAATATGCTAGAACGTGCCTTATTCAAGGCAACAATCTCACCTATCAATAAAACTGGAACGAATAGCAGCAATATTCTCGTTACTAAAATTCGACGAAAGGAAGATTGGCGGGAATTAGTCATCAAGTGTCTCACTTTGCATCCGCAAACCACAACAGCAAAGATATGTAATGAAACGAGCTAGATGAGACATTTTATTAAATTATCAGAATTTTATTTTCAATGTTTAAAAATAACAAATTGCTATAATTTAAAAAGAAACGTAGTATACCAAAACTCATATATGGCAGATGTAAAAGCGATTTGTATTGCATATAAATACAGTGGTAAAATCGGGAAATATTACCTTGCGAGCATAGATTTTTTTGAGAATCTATACACTAACAAAGAGAATATTCAAACTATCAAATCAATCTAATGTTGCAACATCGTCCTCATACTACAGTTGTTTTAGCAATGAGTGCGGATGGCAAAATAGCAGATTTTAAGCGATCGCCTGCCCGGTTTGGCTCAAGGGTTGATAAAGCACACTTAGAAAAACAAATCGCTGCCGCTGATGCCGTTTTATTCGGTGCTGGTACTCTCCGGGCCTACGGAACAACACTTACTGTATCAGATCCAACTTTAGTAGAACTTCGGGCACAAGAAGGGAAACTTCCGCAGCCAGTTCATATAGTGACTACACACTTTGCAAACCTCAATCCGGAAATTAACTTTTTTAAGCAACCAGTTAGACGCTGGCTACTCACGACAACAGCGGGATCACTTTCATGGAAAGAACGCTTAGAGACATTTCACTCAACTCTAGGAACCAGAGCACAAGAGTGCCCTCTAGAATTTGAGCAGATTCTAGTTTTTGAAACACCAACACGAGAAATTGACATTCCCGCAGCTTTAAAACATCTAGCCAATATACATATAACACGCTTGGTAGTTTTAGGTGGAGGTGAATTAGTCGCTTCCTTACTGCAATTAGATTTAATTGATGAATTATGGCTGACTGTCTGTCCGCTGATTTTAGGTGGTAATACCGCACCAACACCTGTAGAAGGGAAAGGATTTTTACCCGATTTAGCTCCCAAGTTGCAGCTTCTAGAAGTTCATACCGTTGAGCAAGAAGTCTTTTTGCACTATCGCCTACAACGACCAGCAGATTAGATTACGCTAAGTTAAGTTATTTATTGGGCAATTCAATTTTGGATTTTGGATTTTAGATTTTGGATTAAATTTCAATCTAAAATCCAAAATCTAAAATCTAAAATTCTTACACCCCCACTCCCCAATCCCCTAATATGGTGGAACAAATTAAGCCTCGCTATTCTGTCGTTTGGACGAACAAAATCGCTGAAGTACCCCAAAATGCCTGGAATGCTTTGGCAATGCCACTCAAAACGCCGTTTTTAGAATGGGAGTGGCTAAACAATCTCGAAACTTCCCAGAGTGCTACGGCTAAAGCTGGTTGGTTGCCGAATCACTTGACATTGTGGCGAGATAGAACGCTGATTGCTGCTGCGCCACTTTATCTTAAAGGACATAGTTCTGGTGAATTTGTTTTCGATCACCAATGGGCAGAGTTAGCCGATCGCATCGGAGTTCAATATTACCCAAAATTGCTGGGAATGACACCGTTTACTCCTGCTGAAGGTTATCGGTTTCTAATCGCCCCAGGAGAAGATGAGGATGAAATCACTGCGATTATGGTGCATGAAATTGACACTTTTTGCACCAAAAATCGAATTTCTGGGTGTCATTTTCTCTACGTTGATCCCCAATGGCGTCCGATGCTGGAACGACATGGCTTTACAACTTGGCTGCACCACAGCTACGTCTGGGAAAATGCTGGCTTTAAAACTTTTGATGACTACTTGAAGGTGTTTAACGCCAATCAGCGCCGCAATATCAAGCGGGAACGCAAAGCTGTGGAGAAAGCAGGTTTACGATTACAACCGTTGACTGGTGATCAAATTCCTCAGTCTTTATTTCCCTTGATGCACCAATTCTATGCTGACACCTGTGATAAGTTTGGCTGGTGGGGTAGCAAGTATCTGACACAGCGCTTTTTTGAGCAGCTATATACCGATTATCGCCATCGAGTCTTGTTTATTGCTGCATATAGCGAACAAGATAACTCTTATCCTTTAGGAATGTCCTTTTGTTTGTTTAAAGATGACAAACTCTATGGACGCTATTGGGGGAGTTTTCAAGAAATAGATTGCTTACATTTTGATGCTTGCTATTATGCGCCAATTGAGTGGGCGATCGCTAACGGCATCCAAATCTTTGATCCTGGCGCAGGTGGACGCCATAAAAAACGCCGCGGTTTCCCAGCTATGCCCAATCACAGTCTGCACAGATTTTACAATAATCGTTTAGGACAAATTATCCGTCCCTATATTAAGGAAGTGAATCAACTCGAACAGCAGCAGATTGAGGACATTAATGCAGAGTTGCCATTTAGTAACCGAGATTCTTAATATTTGCCAAGGTAGAGGGTGAACGACGAATTACACTTGATATAGAGTATAAAACCCTCAAGAAAGAAAATTTCTTTTTATAATACTTATGGATTTAATAGTTGAAAATTTGGTCGCAATTGATGATAAACTTTCCCAGCGTCATATTGACCTTGATCCCGGTGGATATTTCATTATTTACTTGGATCGAGACGCAAGGTTAATCTATGCCAAGCATTTTACAAATATAATTGACGATCGCGGTTTAGCTGTCGATCCCGAAACGGGAAAGGTAATTCCGGCGCGAGAAAAGGTAGAACGAACTCATACGACAGTTTTTAGCGCCAGGACGGCTAAAGAACTTTGCGTGAAAATTTTTGAAGAAACTCAGCCCTCTCCAGTAACTCAATTAAATCATGCAGCTTATTTGGGTCGAGAATTCGTTCGGGCTGAGGTGGCTTTAGTTACAGAACAAGAGTATGTTCAGGATTAAGCCAATTTTAGATTTTTAATTTTGGATTTTGGATTGAAGGAAAATCTAAAATCTAAAATCTAAAATTGAATGATTCTCCCATTACCCATCAGATGATGGCTGATTTATCTGATAAATATAGTAAGTCGCCATTGGGATAACGGTGGCGGCAATTAACAATCCTACTACCCAAGCAGTAGCGTTACCTTGGTCGGTTTCTTCTGCTTTCTTGAAAGTGCCTCCAACCTGGACATTATCAATTATTTTGGGTGGCCCTGGATCAGCTTTGCCAGAGAGAACGGCGACAAGGCGATCGCTCGCATCTAGAAATGCCTGATTGTATTTGTTACCATTGCGTAACGGCACACTTACTGTTTCAGTAGCTACGCTCTCGGCAATAGAGTCTGTGAGTAAAGGCTTGACTTGATCCCCAGAAATAATGGCAGTACCATTGGTAACCGTATCAATAATCAATAAGGTTTGATTAGCTTGGGCTTCTTTAGTAGGAAACCATTTTTTAAACAGTTCTTTGCTGAAGCTTTCTGGTGTTTCGCCATAATCGAGGCGGCGAACAGTAACAATTCTAACTTCCTTATCTGTTTGCTTTGCCAAATCCTCGAAAGCACTGCTAATTTTGCCTTCATTCAGACGGCTGATGACTTCAGCTTGATCTAAAACCCAGGTGTCATTCCCTGCTTTGAGATTGGGTATTTGATACACACCTGTCGCTAAAGCAGGTGTGGCAAACAGCGAGGCTGCTAAAATAACCATCACCAAAGGTAGAATTAGCCGGATGAGGTGTTTTTGACTGCTAAATAGTTGTTTGAGGAGCTGTTTCATTGTGTGATCCCTAAGACAGACTTGCACCCAAAATACTACAGAACCACTGCAAAAATCACCTCGTTCCTGGTTTTCTCAAATATTAAATTTCTGCTATTGCTAGTAGATATAGATTGTACGGGATTTTTTGATTGCACAAACTTGTGATTAGGGCGGTTACAAGCATTAACTTGACGCTAACACTTTCGCTAGTGACAAGAAATACCGCCCATTTTGGGGATTAACCCAAATACTGAGGGCGGAATTTGCAAACCATCTAGAAATCATATCGTATGATCAATATTTTTGGCAGAATCAAGCATATTTTTTCATATCTGCAAGTAGCTTTTGCTGTTATATCCTTTGATGGATGATATCTGCATTTTTCTGATAATTTAGCTAAATTTATATCAATAATATATACATGACCATAATTTTAACTAACGACGACGGCATTGATGCCCCCGGTATCCGAGCGCTGCTGAAAGCTGTAAACGGCAAAAATACTATTATCGCTGCTCCTGCTGATCACCAGTCTGGCTGTGGACATCAAGTTACTACTACTCGTGCCATCAACCTCCAGCGACGTTCTGAGACTGAGTATGCGATCGCAGGTACTCCCGCTGATTGTGTGAGAATTGCAATTACACAAATTACCGCAGATGTCAAATTTGTCCTTTCAGGTATTAACGCTGGGGGTAACTTGGGAGTCGATGCTTATATTTCTGGCACAGTTGCGGCTGTACGGGAAGCTGCAATGCACGGCATACCGGGAATTGCTATTTCTCACTATCGCAAAGCCAAGCAGGATTTTGATTGGGATCTAGCTGCCAAATTCACAGCTGAAGTTTTAGTGGACTTGCTCAAGCGTCCCCTAGAACTAGGAAGCTTTTGGAATGTGAACTTACCGCATCTGCAACCAGGAGAAGCAGATCCTAATGTGGTGTTTTGCCAAGCTTGTACCAAACCTTTGCCTGTGAACTATCGAATTGAAGGCGATAATTTTTATTATGTAGGGGAATATGGCAAACGCGATCGCACTCCTGGTAGTGATGTAGATGTATGTTTTTCCGGTAATATCGCCGTAACTCAGTTAAGGGTTTGACATTCTAGTTAGGCTTAATTTCAGGGGTATTTGGACATTGGGGAGAGCTATGACTAAGTAATCAGACAGAATTAATTACACAATTTTTTTCCTGTAACCTGTAACCTGTAACCTGTTCCCTATCTCCACCAATGAATTTAATTGTGTCCGACTACTTATGTTTGTGCGATCGCGATCAAAATTTTCAAAGATTTGAAATCTGGTAAAGCCATTGAACAATCAACTTTCAATTAAGGAAAAATTACAAGCCACGCTTGAGAAGATTCAAATAAAAAGCGATGGCTCTCCCATTACCGATTTGCAGCTAGATAAAACCTTAGCCGCAGAAATTGAACAATTGACGACGGAACTAGAGAGCGTCAATCCCAATCTCCATCCTCTTCTCTACGCTACTTCTTTGCTAGAGGGAACTTGGCAACTGCAATACTCCACAGCTAGAGAAATCCGTTCTTTAGTTTCTCTCCCATTCGGATTAAAGCTGGGTAAAGTTTATCAAGTGATTGATGTTGCAAATAAATTGTTTTTCAATCTAGCTCAAGTTAAACATCCTCTGGGGATAGTATCGGGATATGTCAAAGTGACAGCTAGCTTTGAACCAGCCAAAGAAGATTTCGAGCCTCTACCGAACAAACGTATCAACGTCTATTTTGACAAACGTTACCTATCGATTGAGAAGATTTTTGGCATTAATACGCCTCAACTCAATCCATTTAAGGTTGTCCCAGCTAATAATCCTACTAGTAGAACTCCCACACTGGATATTACTTATTTAGATGAAAGCTTAAGAATTGGACGGGGAGGAGATGGCAGTTTATTCATTCTTCATAAATCCGATGATTTACCTGAATTCACCTCCTCAACTTCAAATTGATCGCGCCACCGAATGAATATGGCTCTCTCAATAACGCATCTTTTCAGTAAGGTAAAATCAGGTTCTACAATGGTAGAGCTTAAAACATTAAATTTAAAGGTAGGTCATGGTATAGAAGGAGATATTAATGCTGATCCTATAAGTCCCAGGCAAATTTTAATTGTTAGGAATGAAGATATTTTAGACTTATCAATTCAGCCAGGAGAATTGCGAGAAAATATTGTGGTTACAGGGATAGAATTTGATAATTTTATCCCTGGATCTCTATTAACCTTTGAAAGTGGTGCGGCAATTCGTCTAACTTTTCACTGCGAACCTTGTAAGCGAATAGCCCACTTGGTAGAATCATTAAAAAGCATCCAATATAAAAGAGGAATTTTAGGCGTAGTTATTAAATCAGGTAAAATCCAAGTTGGTAGTAATTTTCAGCTTGAAACTAATGAATTTCCTGCATTATCTGAAAATCCATATCAACGATTCCTAAATTTTATCATCAAAATCCCAAGTGGAAAAGTAGTTACATATAAACAGATAATCAAAGGGATGGGAGTAGATAATAGTTATCTAAGAGCTATTCCTACCTACCTGAAAAAAACCTCGGCTACTGATTATCCGGTACATAGAATATTAGACTCTAAAGGCTATTTGATAACTTATGTTAATCAACAAAAAAATCAGTTAGAGGCTGAAGGAATTAAGGTTTTATCTGAGACAGATGCATTGGGAAACTTAAACAAAAATTTTGTAGATATTAAAGATTATCTATGGGAAGATTACACTCTATATTTAGAATATAGAACTCATATTTGATTTCTGAAAAAACTCAGTACAACTAAGAAGTCTTCTTGACTGTTGCCTGTTGCCTATTCCCTATTGCCTGCCTACACAAATTAGTTCAGAAATCAAAGCGGATTTCTATAGTACTTTTGTTTTCATGATATTTGTGATATGACCTGGTATTTTTGCAGGGAAAATGCTTAATTTCATCAAGATAACCCCTGATTTTTGATTTGTTTAGATGTAGCTTCCATAAAGTCAATAAAAACTTTTATGAGCTTATGAATTCCCTCGCTACCTCCTGCAATTAAACCTCCTGTCAGTAATGCATCTAAACAACGAAAAATAATTATTTGGATTGAATTATCTAAATCAATAACTACAAGTGGTTCAATTGAGCGAATACCTATTGCACTCATTAAAAGACCGAATAAAAGGGATGTCCATAGGGCAATTATTCGTGTATCAGATTTATAGGCTGCTCTTTGGCGCTCTTTTTCATTTATATCATCAATTTGTGGCTTGAATATTTTTAATGAGTCTTGTTGATTTTGGGTAAAATTTTGAATTATTTGCTGTTCTAGACTCATTCCTTCAGGCGGTAATCCACTGATTTGATTTGATTCTAAAGAAGAAAACTGTTTCTGTTGGGATTCCATCAGTCTTATTTTCTCCGAGACTAGAGTCTTTTCTTGCCGAATACTAATATCTAATTGCTCGATAAATGAACCGCGCCAAGTAGTTAGAAAAACTTCTAATGAACGTTCTAATAATAAAGAAATAAATAGTTGCAATGAGAGTAGTTGGACAATATCATTAAGCCCAAATGGTTTTAAAACAAATGGTTTAGATGATAACCAAGTTGACAAAGTTACTACTAGAAAACTAATAATAATTAATACAATAAATAGAGGGGAGTCTGGAGAAAGCTTTAGCAACGTATCTATACTCCTGTTTCGCGTCACAATATTTAGTACAGCCTGGAGGTGAGAACTACACCTGCTGAGTAACTTAACAACGTTAATTTGATAGAACAGTAAATAATTTGTGACTCCACACTTTTTTTCAGGAGTGTGATATAGCCCCACTGTGAGAGCGATGTCTTTAACGGGCTACGCCTACGTACCTTGGTGGTAGCAGGAAGCATTCCAAAAGTAAACACTAGGCTTCAAATGCACGGTGCAAAGTGGCGATCGCATTTCCTCCCTGTTTTCCTCTCGAAAAGGTGCGCTAGAGCAAGCAGCAACCATAGCGCCAACTAAAAACCCCTCCAAGGTAGAAGGGGATAAAAAAGGAATGATTGTTCAATATTTTTACTCACCTTGAAAGGGCTAATCCTAAAGATTAGACAATTACAAAATCAGAAACAGTTAGGGTAGTGGTATTAATTTCCGTCAGTGTTGCCAAGGTTTCATGGGTAGAAGTCACTAGAATATTGTCACCATAAAAACTCAGTTTATCGAAGGTTAAGCCACCAGATAATCCAATCAAATCAGTAGACTTTCTAAAGTCAGTAATTATGTCAGTACCTTCTCCAAAGGAAAGTATAAATTTATCTGAGCCATTGCCGCCAGTGATAGTATCATTGCCCTTACCACCTGTAAGGATATCATTGCCATTGCCGCCAGCGATAGTATCATTGCCCTTACCACCTGTAAGTATATCATTGCCNAGCGATAGTATCATTGCCGTCCCCGCCAGAGATAGTATCATTGCCATTACCGCCAGCGATAGTATCATTGCCATCACCGCCAGAGATGGTATTATTGCCATTGCCGCTAGTGATAGTATCATTGCCATTACCACCAGAGATAGTATCATTGCCATTCACGCCAGCGATCGCGTCATCCCCTGGAGTGCCAGAGATATTATCGTTTTGCCTAGTGCCAGTGATGTTAGCACCAATTGCGATCGCAACTGTAGCAGTACTACTCAAGCTACCATCGCTAATAGTGTAGTGGAACTGGGCATTGCCACTCACTCCATTTAATGGGGTAAAAACAATAAAATCATCTACCGAATTCCCCGGAGTACCGTTATCGTTCAATATAACAGTACCGTTGGTCGCACCACTTACAGCAGTAATGCTGAGGTTGATAGTATCAATATCGGTATCATTAGCCAGCAAAGTACTAGCAAGGATAGTACTAGTAGTATTAAAACCACTAGTCAGACTATCATTGATGGCAATGGGTGCATCGTTGACAGACTTGACATTGAGATTAAAAGTACCCGTAGCGCTAGCGCCATTAACATCACTGACAGTAAAGTTGAAGCTGTCAGTACCGTTGAAGTTGGCATTGGGAGTATAGATGAAGAAATCGTCACTAAGGTTATCTGGAGTAGTGTTGTCGTTGAGTGTTAGGGTGCCGTTAGTGGGGTTAGTGAAGTCACTGATGTTGAAGACATCATTTTCTGGATCTGCATATCTACTTAGAACGTTTTTAGCAAGGATTGTCACGGCAGTATCTTCGTTGGTGTTAGCCGCAGTGGCAAAGCCAAAGACCACGTAGCTCTCCCCGGCCTGGGCAAAAATCTGACCGTTGGGGGTGGCACGAGATGCTCCGATAATCAGGTCATCAATGCCATCGCCGTTAATATCTCCCGCATTGCTAACCGAACTGCCTGACAAGTCAAATTGATCAATACCGTTAATTACAAAGCCGTTGCTGCCATCGAGGTCAGAAAGGTTAAGACTAGCTCCAAAGCCACTGCTGCTGCCAAACACCACGTAGCTCTCCCCGGCACCCTGCTGACCGTTGTTGGGCGAGGCTCTTCTTGCCCCGATAATCAGGTCGTCGAAGCCATCGCCGTTAATGTCCCCCGCATTGCTGACAGATGTGCCTGATTCGTCACCCGCATCAATGCCGTTAATCACAAAGCCGTTGCTGCCATCGAGGTCAGAAAGATTGAGACTGGCTCCAAACCCACTGCCGCTACCAAACACCACGTAGCTCTCCCCGGCGCTATACTGACCGTTGAGGTCGGCACTAGGTGCCCCGATAATCAGGTCGTCGAAGCCATCGCCGTTAATGTCACCCGCACTGCTGACAGATCTGCCTGAGTAGTCACCCCTATCAATGCCGTTAATTACAAAGCCGTTGCTGCCATCGAGGTCAGAAAGGTTGAAACTGGCTCCAAAGCCACTGCTGCTGCCAAACACCACGTAGCTCTCTCCGGCACGCTGCTGACCGGCACTAAGTGCCCCGATAATCAGGTCGTCGAAGCCATCGCCGTTAATGTCCCCCGCACTGCTGTA